>JANOPQ010000231.1:0-5775 GCA_031421935.1 Bacteroidota bacterium
ATTTCATCCAATTTTATGGAAGGAGGGCTCATCAATATAAAACAATAAATTATTTCAGTTGCGTAAACCGCCAAATATTCTTCTAAAGAAAAACTATGATGTTTACGAATGAAAGGACTATTAATTTTCTTTAAGAAATTACTTCTTAGCCTGACGCCTATACGATAGCAATCCATCGGCCGCCAAAGGCTTGCCGACGGCGCTGCGGGACTCATTTTCACCAATACTTCTTAAAAAAATAGTTCCGTAGGCTAAGGCTATGCAACGATTTTTTTAAATCGTCTTAGCAAAAAAATACGTCGCAGGGTTGAACTAAAATATATTTGTAATTGGTATAACTTTTAGATAGAGCAATCATAAATTTGAGCGACAATGTTCCTATTAAAATGACCACGCCTAAATGCGAGTGGAAGTTCTATAAAGATGCGTGTAAATCAAATGGCAACTTGCTTGGGCGAAAGTATCAGCTCATCGAAAATAATACGGGCTAATAAAAAAAATCTAAAGACTTTGAAACATCTTTGTTTTAATAAACGGTATCGCGTCAACCCATGCCGAAAATGCAAATGGCGAATCTTTTCACCTTTATCTCTTTCATATTCCATTATCGCTATTGATAATACACTTAATTGATTAGGGTACATTGAAAAAGCATTTTTACAAGCGGGTTTCATTCATGTAAATACGGTTCTAATAGATTCCCCTTTACCTTTGCCATTTGCAAAAGATTTTGTGCAATTTGAGAGAGAATCATTCGGTGCCTTGCATCAAATGTTGAGCGGCCTATCTGAGACAGAAAAACAAACTGTTTGGGAAGAATAGAACAAGAACTGAAAAATTTTGAAACTGAGAATTATCTTGTGGGTCCCTGTGAAATGCGTGTAGCTGTCGGGGAAAAAAGTAAAATATGAAACATTTCGACATCGAGAGAAGTGCATCCCTGGACATAAGTTTAAAAGAATTAAAAAAAAGAAGGGCTTTGGTTGGTAATCATCTCATTTCAAAGACTAGCCTAACAAATAGTGTAGGTAAACGAATTTCTATGTTTCTAAGTCCTTCTTTTTTACTTCCTTATCCCTGATGCATCAAGCTTGGGCAACGAGCGAACACGAACAGTTGAGGTTCTAATTTGCTTTACTTTGCAATAAGTTTCAACTTAAATGCTATTAATTAACTTTACAAAAATTAAGATGAATAAAATAATAACAAATTTTGCACTCATTATCGTGTTGTGCATACAAAGCACAAACTCAAAAGCACAATGCTGCAATTATAAATTGCTTATGCACGACAGCTATGGAGATGGTTGGAATGGTGCTACACTGCAAGTGTTAATAAATAACGTACTTGTTGGAAACTATAGCGCAAGCAACTTTGGTAGCATGGTTTCTTTCTCGGTATGTAACGGAGATAGTTTGGATTTAATTTATACCGCTGGGATATATGAAAACGAGAACTCTTATGAATTGCAGGATTCGTCGTGGAATATTGTTTTTCTGGATGGTCCAACTCCTGCAACAGGTAACGTATTCTCCTCGATAGGAAATTGTAATATGCCCCTTCTACAAGGAAGTCATCCATGCACCGCAATTCCTATTGATACTGGTCTTTGCATTTTTACAAATAATCTTGGTTTTCCGGGCACTGGCTTGAATCCCAATTGTGGAAACTATATGGGTGGCGATATGTGGTTTAGCATACAAGTACCTGCTTCGGGCAATTTGAGTTTTGAAACAGACAGTGGAAACATTAATGATACTGGTATAGCTGCTTGGACGGATAGCTCGTGTACTAATCCGTATATTATAGCTTGCGATGATGATGCAGGAAATGGATATTATTCATTTCTGCTTTTATACGACCTTACCCCTGGACAAACCATTTATTTACAAGTATGGAAATGGGGAGGAGGTGTAGGTTCATTTCAACTTTGTGTAAATGATTTAGGAACTGTAGTGCTTGACAGTTCAGAAATCCCCATAGTGATGATAAACACTTTAGGACAAACCATTATAGAGAACACAAAAGTGAATTGCCTTATGGATATCAAATACAACGGTGCGGGTAATCTTACTTATGTATCGGATAGTGCAAATGTTTATAGTGGTAATATTGGAATATCTATCAGAGGACTCACTTCAGCTGGATATCCGCAGCACCCATATAGTGTTGAAACGCGCGATTCTGTAGGCGCTAATAATGATGTTTCAATTTTAGGAATGCCCGCAGAAAATGATTGGGTTCTGTTATCTAATTTCAATGACCGCTCGCTAATTAAAAACCTCATATCATTTAAAATTTTTGGAGAAATGGGCAATTACAGCCCTCGAGCACAATTGTGTGAAGTACTAATTGATAGCTCTTACAAAGGAATTTATGTAATTGGTGAAAAAATTAAACGGGATGTCAATCGTGTGGATATTGCCAAATTAACCAATGTCGACACTACCGGGGATGATTTGAGTGGAGGATATATTCTTCAGCAAAACTATTGGAACGCAAGCAACAGTTTTCAATCTAATTATTCACCCATTGACCATCCCGGTTTTGATGTTCACTTTGTGTATGAATATCCTGATGAGTTGGCCATTCAGTCTGTACAAAAGGCATATATTGCATCCTATATTGACAGTCTTGAAACAGCACTTTATAGTCCTAATTTTGCTGATCCTGTAATAGGATACCGAAAATATTTAGATGTAAAATCCTTTATCGATTATTTTCTTGTCAATGAGGTAGCCAGAAGTGCAGATGGGTTTAAAAAGAGTGTTTTTTTTCACAAAGACAAATATTCAAACGGAGGTAAACTAAAAGCAGGTCCTGTTTGGGACTTCGACTGGGCATGGAAAAACATGGAAGGTGTTTGCACATACTTCGAAGGATATTCAGGTGCTGGGTGGGCGCATCAAATCAATGATTGCTTTACTGATAATTATTCAACAGGTTGGTATATTCGTTTGTTACAGGATACCACATTTAGCAACGAATTACGTTGCACCTTCGAGAATTACAGACAAACAATGTTAGATACCACAAATCTTTTCTCATACATTGACAGTGTAAGAATACTTGTTCAAAATACACAGGCTAGACATTTTCAAAAATGGCCTATACTTGGCAAGAGTGGCTTTGCTCCAGATTTTGGACCTGTGGCTACCACTTACAATGCGGAACTGGATTCGCTAAAAAATTGGATTAGTATTAGATTGCAATGGCTTGATGCAAACATTCCCGGACTTTGCAATCCAACAGGTGTAACTGAAACGAGTTTATCTACTTCTTTGAATTGTTATCCTAATCCTGCAAAGGATTATTTCAATATTGATTATTACTTGCCTTCAACAATGAAGACGACCGTTCGGTTATACAATTTTTTAGGTACAGAGGTTTTATCAACCCCTACAAAAATTCAAAACATGGGGCAGCATTCACTAGAACTCGAAACCAAAACGCTTTCGAATGGTATTTACTTTGTAATCTTTGAAAGAGGAAAAGATATTATATCTAGAAAAATAATTGTAATGAAAAATTAATTTTTCCTATGAAAGCTAAACTCAATCTACGACCATTTCGACCTCTAACAATCTCTGATGCGCACCTCCAACCTTTGAGCGTTGAACGAGCGGTAACACAAACGTATATCAGTAGCTATCCAAAAGGAAAGATTTTTTCCTACAAAGATAACTTTGAGGTTAATCAAAAAATTAGCCTTTCAAATTAATTTTCTGGTGAATGTCCCGCCCATTGGTTAACTGCAACCAGTTATACGACATACTAGAAAACATTGCTAACTTAAAACTGATTGCACGAAATGAACTGTGAAATATCCAATAATTGAAACATGATAAAACTTAAATTCTGCTTTACTTTCCTTTTTTTCTTTTGCGCTGCAATTATAAACGCACAGCAAAGTCATATTGATAGTTTGAAACAACAACTGTCGGCAGCCAAAGTTGACAGTGTGAAAATTGATTTAGCGTATCAAATAAGCAAAGCATATTCTAACACCGACCTTGACTCAATGTTGTTTTATAATAAGCAAATAATCGGTTTTTTGCATCATTCATTAGCAACAGAAAAAGCAGACAGCAACAAACTTCAAATCTTGTGGGGCATCTCTAAAATGAATCAATATGTTAGCAATGATTCAATGGTATTTTATGCACAGCAAGCGTTGCTGCTTTGTATAAAAAACAGAAACAGTTTCCCTATCGGCACCGAAGCGCAGGCATTAGCTTCCCTTGCGAGTTCATTGTGGTGGGCAGGAAATTATCCCGATGCCAAGGAAACATATTTTAAAGCATTGCAAATAGCTGAACCACTTGGTGACACCATGCTAATAGGAGAGATTTATAACGGTATAGCAATGGTAAACAGAAATGCAGGCAATTTTCGTGAGGCAATAAACTATTATACTAAAGCAGAAAATTTAACTAAGAATATTCCCGACAACGATGTATTAAATGCACTTTTGGTTGACAAGGGAAAATGCTATGAACAACTCGGCATTCTGGATTCTGCATATACCTATGTTCAGGAATGTCTTTCTATGTATTTCAGAAGATTTAAAGGAAGAAATGTTTGGGGCGGCGGAGTTCATTCAGCAATGGGAATCATTTATTCAAAGATGGGCAAAGAACAACTTGCGGTTGAATATTTCAGACAATCATTTCAACTAAATGAAGAGGTAAATGAAATCCGTTTACTCGCCCGTGGCTATTGTGAATTTGCCGAACATTTTGACCGTTTCCATCAACAGGATTCAGCCATTTACTACGCTACAAAAGGTTTTTTGATTGACAGACAATTCAATCTTTTGGTTCAACAACTTCAAGCCAGCACTTTATTGACCAAACTTTACAAGCAGGAAAATAAAATTGACAGTGCTTTCAAGTATCAGCAACTTATGATTGATACAAGAGAACGAGTTTTCAGCAATGAAAAAATTAATCGACTGCAAACACTTGAGTTTAATGAACAATTACGGCAGCAAGAGTTAGCATCAGAAAAAACAAAGTCCGAAGAAGAACGAAAACAAAATATTCAGTATGCCTTGATTGCAATAGGACTTGTAACTCTTATTATTTTGTTTCTCTTTCTTAGCCGAAGTTTTATTACCAACACCAAACTGATTTCTTTTTTTGGAGTGATTGCTTTGTTACTTGTTTTTGAATTTCTCAATCTATTAATGCATCCATTCTTAGAAAGAATTACGCATCACTCACCCATCTTCATGTTGCTTGCGTTAGTTTGTATTGCAGCTTTGCTTGTGCCCTTGCACCACAAATTAGAAAAGTGGACAACAGTAAAACTGGTGGAGAAAAACAAGGCGACAAGATTGGCGAATGCAAAGAAGACGATTGAACAGTTAGAAGATAATATAAATAATACGAATTAAAGTAGCACGAACCGGCAGGCAGGCAGGTTCATTGGTGGCAGACCGTTTTCGTCTCCAATCCCGAGGCTTCGCATAGGCGTCAAGGCTAAATTAAACGTTTATCAACAATTTGCAGAAAGTGTTGATTGCTAATATTCAATATGTAGAGACGCCATTAATGGCGTCTCTACAGGAATTCACCCCCTTAATAGAGCCCGCCTTCCATAAAATTGGATGAAATCCAATTTTATGGAAGGCGGGCTCATCAGTACCAAACAATAAATTATTTTAGATGCGTGATCAAGCAAATATTTTTAAATGAAAAACTATAATTTTTAAGAGTGAAAAGTTCGTCAATTTTCTTTAAGAAATTACTTTTAAGCTTGACGCCTATGCGA
>JANOPQ010000232.1:0-6029 GCA_031421935.1 Bacteroidota bacterium
CATCTGATCCGAATTTTGGTGCACTGATTCCGGGTGGTGATTTAATGGCGGAAGACACAACGGGTAATTCGGTAAAATTAATTAGTTATGGAATGATCGGCGTTGAAATAAAAGACAACAACGGTAATCCACTACAGTTAGGTCCCGGAATAAAAGCCAATATCCAACTTCCCATTGCATCAGCACAATTAAGTATTGCCCCTGCTACTATTCCACTTTGGTATTTCGATGAAACCAAAACTTTGTGGATCGAAGAAGGTATTGCTACTAAACAAGGAAATAATTATGTTGGCCAAGTTGGACATTTTTCTTGGTGGAATTGTGATCAACCAACTCCAGCTGCAACTATTAGTGGATATGTGTATGATAATTATGGAAATCCAATTGTGAATGCAACCATATATTACAACAATGTTGCCGGCACTATAACAGATCAGACCGGTTTTTATTCTGGACAAGTAAACAGTGGATTAACCGCTTCAATCTATGCTACATTTATTGGGAATAATTCTCCACTCCTAAATATTCCATCTTTATCCGCAGGTCAATTATACAATGTACCCGATATCATTATTAATGGAAATTCATTGGGGAGATTTAAAGCTAATTTTGTTAATTGCAATAATCAGCCGGCAAATACATATGTTAAATTCAGCGGAACAACTAGTAATTCATTTATTTATGCACCTAACGGAATAGTCAATACGATTATTCAATGCGGGGCTCAAACGATAATTGCATTTACTTCGAATAGTCATTTCGATAGTACTTTTATTCAGCCATGCCTTCCCGATTCAATCGATCTAGGAACGGTTTCTATTTGTACACCTAATGCTATAAATGTTCAATTCTTCAGTTTTAATATGAGCTTTAATAATATTAATTATAATTATTATGATGATTATTATGTAACTGCAAATTATCAACCACAAGGCAATGCTATTTATATTAATTCAGAAACAATAAATCCATCTGAAACTGCTTATTTAACAATTGCCGACTTCTTTACATATGCACCCGGAACATATACAATTTCAAATGCCCAAAATGGTACAATACTTTTAGACCATTGGGGAAATGGTTTTAATTATACTGCATTTAAAGATCCTACAAATTCACAACCCAGTTTAACGTTAACCATTCTTCAAAGCGGCATAAGTGGTGATACATTAGAATTTACTCTCCAAGGAAATGTGAATGTTATGGAAAATGGCAGTGGATTAATTTATACAGGAACAATCAATTCGATGCATCTCAAATGTCTTAACTTCTAAATGCCAACAAATACCAAATATTTTTTAACTAAAATCTGTTAAAACAATTCTGAAATGAAAACCAACCTTACAAAATTTATTTTATTTGCTTTAGTCTTAATTGGATCATGTAGCAAGGACGAGAACAACGACTCGCCGAGTGCGAGTAATTCCACAACCATCAGTGTGATGGGACAAATTAAAAGTGAAAGCGGTCAGCTTTTATCCAATGTGCAGGTATCGCTTGGAAATAAAACAGCCACGACCAACATGCATGGAATTTATTCCTTAACTGAAGTATCGGTTTCAAAAACCAGAGCGGTATTACGTACTACTTTGGCTGGATATTGGGATTGTTCTAAAGGCTTTGTTCCGAGTAAAAATGTGCTTAACTATTGCAGTTTAACCATGCCAACAAAAAGTCTTACAAATAATGTGAATGGAGCAACTGGAGGAACTATTAATAGCAATGGTGCGAGTATTATTTTTCCAGCCAATGCATTCGTAAACCTAGCAGGAACGGCGTTCGTAGGAAATGTAAAAGTGGCCGTAAAACATTTACCCACCACAGATCCTAATTTTGCTTCGTTGATACCTGGTGGAGATTTATTAGCACTTAATAGTGCCGGACAAGAAAGAATATTAATTAGCTATGGAATGATCGGTGTAGAGCTTTTTGATAATAGCGGTAATGAAATCCAACTTGCTCCTGGAAAAAAAGCAACCATCCAACTTCCTATTGCTACCAATCAACAATCTTCGGCTAATGCAACTATTCCTTTATGGTACTTTGATACATCAACACAACTCTGGAAAGAAGAAGGACTCGCTACTAAGCAAGGAAATAATTATGTAGGTGAGGTAAGTCATTTTACTTGGTGGAATTGTGACGTTTCGCAATTAGCTGTATTCATTAAAGGTAAGGTATTGGATTGTTATGGAATTCCATTTGCAAATGCAAGAATATACGCCACAACTGGCGGCTTCAAGCTATCCGACATCAATGGCGATTATTCAGGATGGGTAACGCCAGGTGTGTCGCATGATGTTTATGCAACTTTCCAAGGTTATGGGAATTCACAAATAGAAACCTGCCCCCCTTTAGCTGCAGGTCAAGTTTTTACGTATCCAGATTTAGTGATTCCGTGTCCCTCAACAGGACAAATAAATATAAGCATCGTTAATTGCGACTCAATACCAATTGCCAATAGCATTCTTCTTCACAACTGGAATGGACAATATTTCTTCAACTCCAATTCGGGAGCCACAAATATGACGCTACCGTGTGGCTGGTATTTCATAGAATCTCATTCAATTGGCGTATCCTATTCTGATTCCATTTTTGTTGATTGCGGAACAACCACCTACACTACTATACAACTGTGTAATCCAAACTCATCTAACCCCACGAATCTTGGATTCACCTTGCTATTTGCAAATTCCAGTTTAAGTATTTCCGATTCAATAACGGTCCCTGTTTTAGTAAATCCAAGTTTACCCATTATTCATGTCAATGATCTAGCATCGTTAACACATAATCCGGCACTTGGAATTTTTATGGGCGGAGTTCCCTATGCCCCAGGTGTATATTCTGACACTTCTGCTTATACTATAGAAATTATGTTTAGGTCGAATAATATTTTATATATTGCACAACCCAATCCAACTTGGGGATCCTTGTTTTATATACAAATGTTACAAACCGGATTACCCAACGACACGGTTGAGTTTAACATAACCGGCAATGTCACCATTCAAAACCTGAACACTGGATTATTTTTTAATGATTCAATAACTTCCTTCCACGGTAAATTTATTCGACCGTAACAAATTCAAATAATAAAAGAAAAGCGTTCACCTATTTAGATGAACGCTTTTTTTAGTATTGCTTTAAACGAATTCACTTTTTCAACCATACAATTCCATTAATTCCAACTTATTTATTCGAGACTCTATGGAACCTTTCGTTCTTCCAAAATGTTTTGCCATATCCTTTACTGTAATTCCTTCGCAATACATTTTGGTGAGTTCGTCGTCTAAGATTGGTGTCCAAGGGCGGTAGGCGGATTTATGGGTTTCTCTTACGCCTTCTACCGAATAGGCTCTTTCTAATGCCTGTTGTTTCTTTTTATATTTAAAATCACGCGCATATTTCTCTACATCGATTTTTTCTTCTACCTTAATTACTTTCATTACATGAATATGAGGGGATGCAGGAAATTCCAATGGCATTAAGGCTTCTGGAATATGTAAACTGTTTCGAGTTCGCGTAATAGCAACGTACAATAAATTAATTTCTTCGTTCAGCCGACTGAGATAAGAAGCATCTTTCTTCTCATCCTCTTTTAGCTTTTTCAACTTCTCTTCATTCATAAAATCATTCACCAACTGAATCGAATCGTATTCCATCCCTTTACAACGATGCACTGTTGAGAAAATCATATCAGCTTTGTCCTTGTCATCATTGTCTACATGCTGACTTTTGATGTTGTTGATGATTCCCGGAATTTCATTTCCGTACTCTCGCACAATCTCTACCATCATTCCTAATTGAACATCTTCGGTTTTCTTGATGTAATCTTCTAAGTCCTCCAAGTCCTTCATCGATTTTATTAAACTGTCTTTGATGGACCGATGGTTTCCATTGTATAATTTTAAAATATCGTAGAGAGATGCGCCTTCGTCAGCGTAAGTATACGAGTGTATATTCCCTTCGAAATAAATAGGCTTCGTATTTTTATTTTCCGAAACATACTCAATAGCTTTTAAGAGTAATCCTAAATTCGTTCTAGCGATAACAGCTTTACTCTTTATCTTTTTACTAGTTCCCATTCCTGTGATGGGAATTACTTGATAGGGTTGTAAATGATTCTTGTAATTTAATACTCCTCCAGCCAATCCCGCAATATCCTGACTAAATCGAAAACTGGTGGAGAGATGAAATGTTTTGAAATCAGCTTTCTCCAATGAATTCACAGCATATCGCCACCCATAAATTTGTTGGTTGGTATCTCCTACTATTACCTTCGTTGCTTTTTGGTTGAGGAACACATCTAACATAGCAGAAGATGCATCTTGTCCCTCATCAAATAAAATATAATCGTACTTCAAAAGGGGCTTTGACAATTGAAATTTCTTCAGATAAAAATCGTGCGTAATTTCAATCTCCCCTTTATCCATCCTACTTAACAATAACCTAGATTGCCTTACGATAAAATCATAATAAGATTGCACGAATGCTCTTGCTTTTTTATCGCTGATGGTATCTAAATAATTTAACTCTTGAATTTTCTCTTTATCACTATTGCAGAAAAAAGCAATGAACTTCAGAATATGATTTGCAATTACAAATTCATTATGTTTTTCTCCATTCCCTTTGAGTCCCAACAGCTCTACAATTTCATGAATTTTATAGCTAAAGGCTTTTACGGTATAGGCACTGCCCATCACAATATGTTTGTAGGCTAAAGAATGTGCTGTCTCAACTTTTACATTGTTTAAGCCTTGGGCTGTAAACTTTTTCATGGCTTCCAACTTCACCGACTTATTAAAAGCCAAGTAAAGGATTTTTGCCGACTTTGGTCGAGACTTTGCATACTCTATAATCGTTGTTGTTTTCCCAGATCCTGCAACTGCATTAATCTTGATATTGCCCGATGAGTTTACAATTTCGATTTGCTCTTTCGTTAATTCCATTTTATAAATTGTTTAAAGTTAAAATATTTTTGTTATCTTTTCATACAAGTCGTCCTGGAAGACCTTTATCTTCCATTTGAACTACCGAGAAAAACTCGGTAGTTGAATTTTCTACCATCTCATGATTTTTATTCCATATGATTTTTCAATTACTTTCTAGATGCAAATCCATCTACCCATAAAATCAACCAAAGGCACAACCTCTTCCTTCTAAACAAAATGAAGAAGGAGAATATAATCTACCTTGATTAATTAATCGAAATACAGATGAATCTTTTGTTAAACCGCTTTGTTAAATTTTTATAAAAAATATTTTTATTATTTAATAACTTAATAAAAGGTGTTGTATCCTTGTATCAAGGATGCAAATATAAATTAAAATTTAAAAATTCAAAATATTTCCATCTAAAAATATTTGATAGTCCGAATAATCATATTACATTTTTACCAAGTTTAGCACTAACATTGACTTGTAACGAATTTTATATTACATAAATAAGGACGATTTAGTTCATCGGATACCTATTATATAAATTATAGTTTTAAATTAAGATTCAAGTCCAATTTTACTTGTTACTTTCTTTTACGTGAAAAGAAAGTAACCAAAGAAAGCACGCCACCCAACACCAACCAATTTTTGCGGTTTCTGCTTTCTATTTTCTTTTGCAACCACTGAACAATCTTTTGTGCTATCTCTTTACTTCATCGGTTCAGCAAAAATCGGTTCGTCCCGATAGCTATCGGGATTGCCTGGACGACCTCCGCACCTGCCTGCCGGCAGGCAGGCCGTACCGAACGAAATTCCTGTTTATTAAGATTTATTGCTCGAATTATGCTTCCATTTATGTTTAAATAATTTGACTACATATTATGTATAACTAGTATATTTGGGACAACCTTATTTTATGGGGACTAAGCAAATAATTTTTCCATTCTAATCAAGAAGAAGGGAATATCTTTAACTCCTCGCAGATTGGCTCTAAAGAGTTTTATTTTAGCATTAAAGGATTCTGCATTTGCATTTGTACTTCTGTTTTTGAAGAAGTTGAGTATTGTTTCCATTTTGGATTTAATGGTATA
>JANOPQ010000233.1:0-10796 GCA_031421935.1 Bacteroidota bacterium
TAAACCAAAACAGCCTAGGGTTTAAACCCTAGGCTGTTTCAAATAATTTATTTGAAGATTAATATTCCCACAAATCAATTTCGAAGTTGATCATTTCTTGTTTGATGCGCTCCGACTCCAATAAGGCGTCTAATGGATTTACTCTGTAATCATCCACACGACGATTGTATACGTTATCTTCTTTAATGATGTAGCTATTGAACATACGTTTTTGGAAGATGTCTTCAAAGCTCATACGTTGAGCAGTGTTGAAACGATTTCCTACTTCTGTATTGGCTAAAATTCTTCTTGCTTCTTGGTAGTATACCCAGAAGAGAAGTTTCTTTTGTCCACCTTCAATTAAGTTTCCTTCTTGATCACGTGCTAAAATCATTGGACAAATTCCAATAATTCTACACTTCAATTCCGAACGTTGCTTATCAAAGAACCACTCTTCTTTCATACGATACTGAATCACGTCATCCGGATTGAATGCACGATATACCGTTGAGTCATATTCATCATAAGGAGGTTCAGCACTAGTAACACGGATTTGAAGAGAATCAGCACCACCTACCTTACCAAACTCATCCATGGTCATGGGAAGTGTGAATTCATCATCCTGCGGATCGAAAGCAGTCAAACTACCTTCCTTCACTGCATCCATAAACACATTGATCAGGTTCTTGCGATCCTTTGTTTCATTTGTTTTTGGATAACGTAAAGGAGCATTGATCTTTTCATTCAGATCAATATGGCGCCAGATGCGTTTCGCCCACATCACATCCGCCTCACGCAGGTAAGTATAAGGAATCACGCGGCGAGCCGGGTTGTTTTCCTTCACATACACTCCGTCAAGGACGTTTTGTGCTTTTACTGATGATCCAGCTATCGCCAAAATCATGAGTACCAGGAGCAGTTTTTTCATAGGTATATAACGTAATCTGTTAATTTAAACGTCAGGAATGCGTTGTAGTTGCAAATAATCTCAATTCCTTACTGAACAGTAAGGGGAATAGAGTTTACTGTTCTTGTGGTTCCGTCAGGCATACTCACTTTGATGTATTCAAAGAGAATTTTATCGCCGGGTCTACTTTGATCGATGATGGATTTCATATCACCTGATAAGGATCCACCACCGTCTTGACTTTTCTCAATCGGGTCACGACCTTTACCATAACGACTCATCTTAAAACTTATTACACGAGGGTATAAGTCGAAGTCAAATCCTTCCATGGTAGGGATAATACCTTGTTGCGCTGCAAGAGCACTTTTTGGAATATTACCATCTTTCTTACCACCGATTTTAGCTACCGGATCAGGAATACGCTTTAAACGGAAGGCAAATTCTCCCATTTGCATAGGCTTCCCATTGAATTCAGCAGAAACAACCACTTTACCAGGACCAGGTTGACCTTTAGCTTCTGCTATAAAGTGCCCTTTTCCTAATTTAGGATCTGGACTCAAAGTAAATCCAGAAGGAGTAGCTCTTACTTTTTCATCAGGAACACCAGGTACGGAAACAGTAATTGGATTAGGAACTCCAATATAAATTACGTTCATCTTATCAGCCGCTACCGAAGCACTTGGCTTCGCAACGATATAAGAACTTTCAAATGGATGTTCTTCAAAAGTATTATCTGGTTTTTTCACTCGGATCACACCAGCATACTTCTTCTCACCAACACCTGAACCACGCACCTTATAAGTACCTACTCCACCTTCTACCGTTAAAGCACTACCGCCTACTGTAATTTCTGGATCTGAAGTAGAACTCATCGCTGCTAAGAAAATCTCAGCAGAATATTCTTGACCTTCGATCACATAACTAGTAGGTGCAATTACTTTAGGAGCTAGTTTATCAAATTTAAAGTCAGATGCGTTGATCGACGATAATAAGTGACCTACGATTTCTGACTCTGCATTTTTCACATCGGATTGCACTTTAGAAAGTAACGCTACGGTAGCAACTACAGGATTATGATAGAAGTTCGCCATCTCCCAGGTCTTCTTTCCATCTTCTAACGTTCCTGGTTTTGGATCATTGGTATTAAACAATTCATCCAAACGCTTGGTAAATTGCGCACGATCCTTTTGATCTAATGATGCAATTACGTTCTTTTTAAATGCAATGATTTTGTTCTTTAATTCTGTTGCTTTATGTCCGCGACCATCTTGCTTATCACCACACATAATACGTGTAGGATTATCATAATCGTCCTTTGCCTTCATTTCATTCAACGGAATCATTTTATCGGCAGGTTCCATCTTGTCCGTAACACGAATCAACTCTACTTTGAGAGCCGCTACGTATTTGTCAAGATCTTCACATTGCTTTTTTACAACTTGAGCCTTGTTAAAATAAGGTTCAGTTTTCGTTCTATCGTTACGCATTTGCTCATCAAATGCTGAGTATGCCTGTGCATTTTTGCCCGTAAGGTTCTTTACAGTAACCTCCAAGCTATCATTGATCGTTACGAATGCATTGATGATTTCTTTGGAGACGTTCAGGGCTAACAGAGCTGTTAACACCAGATACATCATCCCGATCATTTTCTGCCTCGGTGATAATTTATTTCCTGCCATTTCTTTTCCTTTTGGTTTTTGGTTTGATTAATAAGAATTCAAAAAAAGGAAAGAATTATTTATTGGCTCCTGGATTCATGGCTGATAACATATTGCCATAAATCGTATTTAATGAATTAAGGTTCTTAGCTAATTTACCAACCTCATCTTTGTAGCGCTTCGTATCTTCTACAGTGTTGTTAAGGTTAGAAAGAAGATCCTGAATTCCATCATAGAACTTCTTAGTGTCTTTCATACGAGTACTCGCCTCTTGTAACTGAAGTTCATAAACAGCATTCAATGCCGCCATGTTTTTTCCAGCCGACTTCATTTGCTCTGTGTATCCTTTTACATCATCATGCGCTGCACTCATGCTATTCATAGCAGTCGCGGCTTTCTCATACGATGCAGTTAATGTACTTACTTGCTTAGAAGCAGCAGTTACATTTTTGGAATACTCTTCAGTAGCTACGGCAGCATTAGACATAGTAGCCATCTTTGCTGTGTTTTCACCTAAAGATTTTAATCCAGTACCAAGACTGTTGATTAACTCTGGACCAATTTTAGCGTCAGCCATAAGCTTATCTAAATACTGCGCTACTGGATCACCAGGTTTCGCTGCTTTCTTACGGTCAGTACCTGGCTCATGCATTCCTGCTAGCTCTGGGTATACTAATGACCAATCTACTTCTTCGTGTGGTGGTTCAAATGCTGAGAAAAAGAAGATAACTGCTTCGGTCAAAAGACCGATAGTAAGCATGATACCCGCACCTTCCCAGTGCTGAATTTTAAAGAGTGCACCTACGATTACAATTGCCGCACCGAAACCGTAAAGTTTCGACATGAGCTGTTTGAACCCTTTCCCTTGGGTCAATTGAGCTAATCCCATGATTTTCTAGTGTTTTTAATGGTTTTGGTTAGAATGATTGTGTGTTTTGTTGAATATTTTTTTCTAGCCGGATGGGGTTGAATCATCCGGCTCGATGTACAAATTTAATTAAAAATCGACTTTATCTCTTCCTAAGAAGTCCATCACACAACGGAAGCCAATATATGCTTTCGCTGTATCTTGATACTCATAGGTACGTGTTCCTGTTTGCATGTAGTAGGCTACATCTTTCCAAGATCCACCACGAATTACTTTTCTCTTTAATGCTGGAGGATCGGTATCCTTTGCATCATAAGTATAGTCGGGATTTAAGTCATGAATGAAGCTATACGCCGACTCATCATAAGCGTTGGTTGTCCACTCAGCAACATTACCTGCCATACAATACAAACCATAATCGTTTGGCCAGTATGCGGTAGCTTTAACTGTGTAGAATCCACCATCGTCAATATAATTACCACGTAAAGGCTTAAAGTTTGCTAAGAAGCAACCTCTGCTATTACGCGTATAAGGACCTCCCCAAGGATAAGGGTTATTTGCTAATCCACCACGGGATGCATACTCCCACTCACTCTCTGTTGGTAATCTAAAATCTTGAACGTATGTTTCTTCGTTCGACTCTAAATAGCTATTCAATAACTGAGTTCTCCATACGCAGAAACCTTTTGACTGAAGCCAGTTGACACCCACAACAGGATAATCATCGTACGCTGGATGCCAGAAATAAGCTTTTGTAATGGGATCGTTAAAGGAATAAGTATAATCATGAATCCAGCTTAACGTATCTGGATACACATTGATAATTTCTTTCTTAATATAAACCGAACGATCGGTTCGTCCCTGCGGACGATTTGCCAAACTACCGGATGCTGGATCACGGTCGCGGCTATAATCTTTTTGGGCTGCAGCCATCAGATCGATCCAATAGTACTCAAAGTTGAGTTTTCTAGAATCTATTTCCTTACGACGGTAATAACGCTCACTTTCTGGAAGGTAAAGTTCGCTCAGGGTTTCGACATTCTCTTCGTCATCCCATTTAATTCGCTCACTCCATTCGATACGTTCACCGTATTCGCCTTCTTCAATTAAGTGGTCGCCGCCAAGGAGTCTGTGTGCCATGGAATCTCGCACCCAGTACACGAATTGACGGTACTCATTGTTAGTGATTTCCGTGTTGTCCATGTAGAAGGCATGCATCGAAACTGTTTTCGATACTGCATTCTGCGCGTAGGGTACATCTTGGTCGCTAGGACCCATGTTGAAAGAGCCTTGAGGAATGAACACCATGCCATAAGGATCGGCTTGGTACCATTTTTCGCGCCCTTGAACTCCTACTAGTTGACCACGGTTACCGCCTCCACAACTACTAAGTAGTAGCAGCATGCTTAAGGCAATCATCAGGTTTTTCATACTTTGTTCGCTTTTGGGTTTCGAAAATGTTTTTGACGTTATCATCGAACGTACAATACCTGTGAATATTATACGAAACATTTCCAATACGATGATACGTTTCTTTTCAAAGATAGTTTCTTCTGTGAAGTTAAATTCCTATTTATTATAGGAACCTTACATTTCTGATAGAAACCGGGATTTTTTTCTTTACGTTGAAGCAATACCCCAACATTACTTCATGAGAACCATCGCTGTAATTCTTTATTTCTGAAGTGGTGAAGTCATACGCATATCCAAGGCGGAGATTTTCGATTAGGGTTAAACCGACCATTCCCACAAAGGCATCTTGATTTCTCCAAGATACACCAGCCCAGAAACGATTATTGAAATGCGCATTTAAGTTAACATCAATAGTAGTATTATCCGTCACGTTTTTAACGAAAATCATTGGCTTCAAGGCAACGCTTGGCGTTAACTCAATCGTGTAACCAATCATTCCATAAAAGTGACGCTTGTATTCTTTTGAGAACTTATCTAAGTCCACTGAACTTTCCATCAAATGTGTTGAAGAAACTCCAACGTACAATTTTTCTGAATTGAAATAGATACCTCCACCTAAGTCGAAAGCCGTTCCGCTTACCGAGCTTTGTGGAATCGCTGGATCATTTGCCGTTCCATCAGGAGCCGTAAACTTTCCATCAATTGTATTTTGAACTAATGATCCATCAACGCCAATCGCTAATTTTCCGCTACCTAAATCAAAACGATAGGCTGCAGCTAATTTGGCGGTTAAGCCTTTTTCAAATCCGATTTCATCTGTATTGATGCTTAAACCAACACCCATTTTGTTGTTGAAAAGAGGGGCGTCAATTCCTAAAACTCCCGACTTAGGAGCTCCTTCAAAACTTACCCACTGAGCACGATAAAGCAAACTTGCACAAATAGCATCGCTACTTCCTGCAGAGGCTGGATTTACCCATAATCTGTTAAACATGTTTTGGCTGAATTGTGGATCTTGTTGAGCCAAGGCTATCGTGGATAGTGTACTTGCTAATACTACAGCTAAAAGTTTCTTCATACAGATGATATAGGTTTCGAGTTGGTTTGGGGGGATAAAGTAAATAAATATTCTCAACATACCCAAAAAGTACAAGGACGCTTGCTTTTTTTTAACACTTCCTTCGCTCTCTTTGAGATGGGACTAAAATAGCGATTTGATGATAACTGTGAATAAATTAAAATTATTAAAATCTATTGATTATAAGTACTTTAAATACCATAGCCTACCTAATTCTTGCCATGTATATGTGAAAACATCAATTTTCTAGAAGGATTTAGGAAATCAAATGCTCGATTTCCTTGAAGAAAATTGTGAATATTTTAAAAAATAAAAAGGCCTTCGAGGAGAAATAAATAATTTTTTAAACCATTTTATGCACCGCATTCCACCAACGCTCCGGAACTTCGTTGTTGCAAGCCTGCTGATAATCTTTGTAGGAGCACGGCAATAAATGCTGACTCACATATCGATTTCTGGAATTATCAGTCGGTAATTTAATCCACCAACGCTCGGTCTTCATGCTTTTGATGAAGGTAATTTCCTGCTCAATTTCTTCCATCGTTACTCGGTAAGTCGTGTAATTATTGGGATTGGCTAAGGGTAAATCCATCTTCCGCATCCCAATTCCCTCGAGGAAATACCAAATACCTTGTGCATATAAATCGGCCGACTGACCATTACGGTCGAACTCGGGATTGTATTCGTACAAACCTAATCCACTGAGTTTATCACTCAATCCAGCATACATCAAAATCTGACAAAACTCTTCCCCATATAATCCATTGGGTGTAGCGTTGGCATTGCCCGGCGCATCACTTTGTCGAACTACGGATAGATCCACAGAGAGCAAATCTGCATTTCTTACTACAGGCTCCGTTTCTTGAATATCGGTTCGAACCTGCCCTAAACGGTAGGTTTCAAAGTGTAGCTTTTTCATGAGCGCTACGTTATCAACTCCCGTAAAATAACTTTGATATCCGAGATTGCTGAAATTAAAAAGGTAATTAGGCTGCTCTAAAATAATTTTTCCTAGGTAGGTATCACTGTTGACAGCATCCTCTGGAATTCCCAAATCGAATTTCGAATCGAGGGCTACAATATTGATAATTTGCTCTGCTAATTTGTAGCCCGAGTAATGGCCGTAAGTTAAATCCTGACTCCCGCCTAGAATGATGGGAATGATGCGCGCACCCAGCAATTCACATACTACGGTGGCAATGGCCGAATACGTATCGTTGATGGAATGACCTACCCGCAAATTTCCAAGGTCGATGATGGGTAAGGGGTATTGATGTCGCTTGAGGCGATAAAATTTTTCACGAATGCGATCGGGCCCGGTTGCGCAGCCTTTGTTCACTAAACTTCCTCTCGACTCCCCTACTCCAATCAGTGCAATTTTAGCTCCTTCAAACGAAGGGAACGAACGCTCATCGGTGAAGGCAGAAACAAAACTGCCAAGGCAATCGGATGAGGCGGCCAATTGCTGACCTAATAATAATTCTGGACGTATTGGTTCAAAATACCCTTCTATCATCTACTCGCTATTATCGATTTATCGCTTTTTCTTTACTGTCTTTTTCGCAGCCACTTTCTTTGCAGGAGCATTCTTCACGGGCGCTTTCTTCGCAGGAGATTTCACTGCTTTTTTAGCCACTACTTTTTTTGCTGGACTTTTTTTCGCTGCTACTTTCTTTGCAGGCGCTTTACTCACGGTTACTTTTTTCGCAGGTGATTTTTTCGCTGGCGATTTCTTTGCAGGAGGTTTCGCAACAACAACTTCTTTAGGCGCTACTTTTTTTTTGGCTGCTTTTTTAGCGGCTGGCTTAGCGGCGGCGGCTTGTTTCAATGGAGCTTGTTTTGCTGGAGCTTTTTTTGCTGCTGTTTTTTTCGCTGACGTTTTTGCTGCAGCCCCTTTCTTAGCAAATTTTTTCTTGCCCGGACTCGGTTTTGTATTCGCTGCAATGTCTAAACATTCTTCTAACGTTAATTTTTCAGCGACCGCTTCCTTCGGTAAACGGTAATTGTTTCCATCCACCACTAAATAAGGTCCCCATCTTCCTTTCAACACTTGCACATCTTCACGCTCCTTGAAAATTTTGATGACACGTTCACGTTCAATTTTTCTTTTGAGTTCGATGAGTTCAATAGCACGATTTAAATCGATGGTGTACGGATCATCTTCTTTACCGAGTGATGCAAACAATCCATCCATCTTCGCATACGGGCCAAAACGTCCGATGCCAATGGTGATATCAATATTTTCATATTGCCCCAAGTTACGAGGCATCTTAAACAAATCTAAAGCTTCTTCAATGGTGATGGTCTCCAAACGCTGACCAGATCTCAAACGTGCATACTGTGGTTTGTCCTCTTCGGTTTCTGCGTTAATCTGCACCAACGGACCAAATCTTCCAATACGCGCAATCACTTTTCTACCCGTTTTAGGATCGGTTCCTAATTCACGTTCTCCTGTAGCACGTTCACTATTTTGTTCTGTTTCTTCTACTAGTTTATGGAAAGGACCATAAAACTTCTTGATCATTTTTGTCCATACCAAATTCCCATCAGAAATTTCGTCGAAGTCTTTTTCTACTGTAGCCGTGAAGTTATAATCCATGATTACTGGAAAATGCTGACTCAAGAAATCGGTCACTACGGTACCTATATCCGAAGGAAACATTTTCGACTTCTCGTTGCCATATGTTTCCGTTTTCACTTCGCCTGAAACTTTTCCATTCTTCAAAGTATACACTTCAAACTTTCTCTCCTTACCCATGCGATCTTCCTTAATCACATAGCCACGTTTTTGAATAGTGGAGATGGTCGGTGCGTAAGTAGAAGGTCGGCCGATGCCTAATTCTTCCAACTTCTTTACTAAGCTTGCTTCCGTATAACGGGCAGGCGGTAACGAAAACTTTTCGGTTGCTGTCATCACATCCAAGTCGAGCTCTTGTCCTACTTTTAACGGAGGCAACAGACCCGTTTCTACTTTTTCGTTCTCTTCATTCTCATCATCCGTACCTTCCATGTACACACGTAAAAATCCATCAAAACGAACTACTTCACCTGTTGCATTAAAAATATCTTTCGATTTATTATTTCCAATACTTACGACTGTCTTTTCCAATACGGCTTCGCTCATCTGACTTGAAATAGAACGTTTCCAAATTAAATCATACAAACGCTTTTCCGAATTTTCTCCGTCGATGGACGTATTGTGAAAATCGGTAGGACGAATCGCTTCATGAGCCTCTTGAGCACTTGCATTCTTATTCTTATACTGACGCGGATTCGAGTATTCTTTCCCGTACATTTTAAGTACGGCTTCCTTCGCTCCATCAAGAGCGGTTTGAGAAAGATTCACCGAATCCGTTCTCATATACGTAATCTTTCCACTCTCATAAAGCTTCTGTGCTACCACCATGGTTTGCGATACACTAAAACCTAATTTACGAGATGCTTCCTGTTGCAAAGTAGAAGTGGTAAAGGGGGCAGATGGACTTTTCTTTCCAGGTTTTACCTCTAAGTTATCTATCTTATGTGTTGCGTTTGAAAGCTTCTTAAGAAAATCTTCAGCATCGCCTTTCTTCGCAAAACGCTGTGGTAATTCAGCTTTTAAGGTAGATGAATTTCCGTTTTTGTCCTTTACATTAAACAATGCGATGACACGGAATGCTGATTTACTATCGAAAGCTTCTACATCACGTTCGCGCTCTACAATCAACTTCACCGAAACCGATTGCACACGTCCAGCCGACAAACTTGGTTTTACTTTTTTCCACAAGATGGGCGACAATTCAAAACCCACTAAGCGGTCGAGGATACGACGTGCTTGCTGAGCATCCACCATATGCATATCAATAAAGCGTGGATTCGCTACCGCATCCAAAATTGCTTTCTTTGTAATCTCATGAAAAACGATTCGTTTTGTATTACTCTTTTTCAGTTCGAGAGCTTCGTATAGATGCCAAGAGATGGCTTCTCCCTCGCGGTCCTCATCCGTTGCTAGCCAAACCATTTTGGCTTTCTTAGCAAGTCGGCGGAGTTCATCCACTACTTTCGATTTATCCTCACTCACCTCATATAAAGGAGTGAAATTATTATTCACATCTATCGCTTTATCGTTCTTCACCAGGTCGCGCACGTGACCAAAACTTGACTTCACAATAAAGTCCTTTCCAAGAAAACCTTCTATCGTTTTCGCTTTCGCGGGGGACTCCACAATCACTAAATTATCTGCCATTCGGGTAATATTATTGTTAAGGGGATTTGTATATCGAGGCGCAAATTAAGAGAAATTAAATGATGATTCACCCAAGCCCTTACCCTACTATCAAGATAACTATATTGATATTCAGCGAATTAATTATATTTAGGGTGAATAAAAACCGAGGTAAGTTTGGGCAATTTCTTCCCATTTTCAAAAAAGGAAGCTTCCCAAAATGGGAAAATGGCAATATTATGCTTTGAACTGTTTGAAAAAAATTAATGGAATAACTTAAATTCTACTTCGCAATTCTACACCGACGCGAACTTGCCTGCAGCAAGCAGGATTGCGAAAAGCACGAAAATGCGAAAGGGCGAAAATGCTTGCCTTGAGCGGAGTCGAAAACTTTTCTAATTTTAGAACCTACCATGGAAGAGAAAAACATCATCATTTATAACACGCTTGATGGGAAGGCGTCAGTATCCCTTTTTGCGAAAGATGGATCCGTTTGGATGAACCAAAGTCAGTTGGCTGAACTTTTTGACACCTCGATCCCCAACATCAGTATGCACATATCTAACATCTTGAAAGAAAATGAATTGGAATCAAATTCAGTTATTAAGGATTACTTAACAACTGCTTCAGATGGAAATTTCTAGAAAGACTAGGAAAATTCAATTTGTAGAGACGCCATTAATGGCGTC
>JANOPQ010000234.1:0-1606 GCA_031421935.1 Bacteroidota bacterium
ATAGTATTCATTAATTGTTCAATCTTATCTCCACTATCCCACACTAAAGCACCTGCTGAATTCCAGATCGAAAATGATCGTGCACCGAAAGAGTGAATCACATCAAAGTCCCCATCATTATCAATATCACCCGTTTTATTAGTAACATTTAATCGACCGAGGTTACTATTGTTTTTCAAAGTAGCAGCGTTTTGGAAAACAGTTGGATCTAAAATATAAGAGCCAGAACTTAATCGCACAGCTTCCGTTAAGGCGGTGTATTCACGTGCATCCCCTTCGTTAGCACTGATAATATAGTTTTGTCCACCTACCACAAAGGAAGTAACCGCATCTGGTTGATACATTCCTTTAACAGGCCAAGTAGCGATATTTACTACACCTCCATTTTGATCAGATGCATCCAATCCATTTCCAGCAACATTATGATCTTTAAATCCCATACCAACTAATGAAGTAACTGTAGCCGTAGGAATATTAATGATTGCCCATGCGTTATTTTCCTGGCAGGTAACCCAAGCTGTTGTTGAGTTATCAGAAATGGCGATGTATTCCGGTTCAAGATCTTGCGCAAGCGTTGATCCTGGACCAAACTTTCGGATAGAAGGATCAAGAACTGCTGCATTAAAAGGAGCGAAAGAAGCAATTTGTAAAGTAGCTGAAGCTGCACCACCGCTAATATTTATAATTCCAACTGAGCCTTCCGGATCATTCGTGTAAGTAGTATTAGGTTCTCCTTCACAGGCAACAAGAATGTATTGTCCGTTAGGAGTAAATGTAATCATGTCTGGTAAAGCACCAACAGTAAAACTATTCAACAACGTTCCGTTCGCATCTATCAAAACCACTTTTCCTGAATCTTGCTTAACTACAGCTTCAACGCCAATAGCAATGATTCCGTTTTTTGCAGCCACACTATTTGCAGATAATCCATAAGGAGATAAATCAAATGAAGTGATGAGTGTTGGTGTAGATGGATTGGCGAAGTTGATAATATCCACTTTTCCTGTTGAACCATTTACACTGAATAAACGTTTTGTTGTGGCATCAAATGCCGTAATTTCTGTACCACCGGCATCATACGTATTTGTTACATAACGACCGAGAAACTGAAGTTCTACGGGTGATTGTGCTTGTGAAAACCAGGTCATTGTCCCAAGTAAGAGACTTAATGTCACCTTTTTAAATTTTAAGAATGTGTTTTCCATAATATGCTTTTAGTTTTGCGTGAAGGTCTTCAGGCTGGATTAATAAATTCCTAAGAATATATTATGGATGCAATAATCAATGGTTAACTGGATGCTATGTAAAAGTTAACACATAGCTTTGTATTCAATTGCATTTATTATTTTCGAACACTTAAAGATCGTATGGATCCATATAAATTAGGGAATAAGAAAGTGGTCCGCGCCTGGACCTTTTACGATTGGGCCAACTCGGCTTATTCACTCGTTATTAGCTCGGCATTATTTCCCATTTACTTTAGCGCCATCGCACATTCCAATGGTGCAAATGAAGTTCGTTTTTTGGGCCGGACCTATAATCCAGAGTCCTTACAATCGTATGCCATCTCGTTCGCTTTTTTAGTGATTGCATTAATTTCTCCGAT
>JANOPQ010000235.1:0-18845 GCA_031421935.1 Bacteroidota bacterium
TTTTTCTTTTTCTTTAAATTTTTATACATATTTTTTCAACACATCTAATTGCTTTATAATGCTTTAGTTGCTTTTTAAGGGCTGACTACTTATCAATACAAATAATAAAATAAAAGAACTAAGCTGATACTTTCTTTTTGATCGATTTTGATGGTTTTTTTACAGCTGATTTTGCAATTGGTTTTATTTTTCCAGTCGCCTTATAATAAGCGATTATTTCACTTATTTTTTTTCTGTCTTCATCATTTAATGGTGTTGATTTAACGAAGAAATCTATACCTTCTGGTTCTTTGACGTATCCCATTTTTCTAATTATTATTTTGGAAAATATTTTTTAATTAATTTCAATGCTTGTTGTGGGAAAATTATCATTTTATTTCCACCAACATGCGTTGCCCCTAATGTTTTTTCATAATGATTCACCAACTTTGATTTGGATGTAAAAGATACAAATCCTTGATATCCTTTGTTCCAAGAAGTCTTGCAGGTAAATGCAAATAAATTGCCTGGTACCCCTTCGTAAAGTTTGTTTTTTCCTAAATTGAAAGGAGCACTTTCTATGAGATTCAAGTAGAAGTGATCTTTGAGGTCACTTATGCTCAAAAGACCTTGAATTATAGTTGGGTTATTTTGAATAGTCAACTTGAAGACTTGTCGGTCAGATTGTTTAAACTCATTTGACCATTTAAATAGCCAACCACTTTTTAAAGAGACATTTTTTAAATCAGCTTTTGAAAATGGATGTACATCAGTTGGAAAGCTATCGCCAGATATTGTATTGACAATGCTGTTTGTTAACTTGTCAATTTCAATTCCGAGATGAAATTTTGTCTGTTTTGCCACTCATCGAAGATACGAATATTTGATGAAAAAAACCATAAAAACGCTTCAGTTTTAGAATTGGAATTAGCATTTTATGTCAACACTAATCACCTTGGGCTTCGCGTACTTGCATGCAGTAAAAATAGGGGATTCATTGCTTTCAGCCCCTTTTATTTTGATTACCTCCTTGTTTTCAATGCTAAAATTCCATCTTCCCACCCAAAATAGCATCCAAAGAAACCGTAATTTTGCGCCATGAATTTATTTACCGCTGAGGGGATATCGAAAGCCTTTAATGAGAAGCCATTATTTACAAAAATTGATATTTCCTTATCGGAAGGACAAAAAATGGCGCTCATTGCTGCCAATGGAAGTGGCAAAACCACGTTGATGAAAATTATTGCTGGAAAGGAAGTCGCCGATGAAGGCATTGTTTCTTTTCGCAAGGATTTACGAGTTGGCTATTTAGAACAAGATCCACAATTTCCGCCAACGGCTTCGGTGATGGATTGCATCTTTGAACCTGGACATCCTGTACTGCATGCCATTGGTGAGTATGAGCAGATTATCAACAGTGGAGAGGAAATTGACCCTGGGAAATTGCAGATCGCCATGGATGCCATCGATTCACTCAATGGCTGGGATTATGAAGCGCGTGCAGCAGAAGTATTGGGTAAATTAGGAATTCATCAACTCGACAAAGAAACTAAGTTGATGTCGGGCGGACAAAAAAAGCGAATGGCTTTAGCGCGATTACTCATCGATGATCACGATGTATTATTACTCGATGAGCCCACCAACCATCTCGATCTCGACATGATTGAATGGTTAGAGCAATACATCAAACGATTGAATAAATCCATCATCTTAATTTCCCATGATCGATATTTTTTAGACAATGTTTGCAATGTCATTGTTGAAATAGATGATAGTAATGTATATACATACAACGGAAATTATGCGTATTACATGGAGAAGAAAGGTGAGCGTGAGGAGCAATCGAACTCAACAGTCGACAAAGCACGAAATTTATATAAGCGTGAATTAGAGTGGATGCGTCGCCAGCCGAAAGCGCGAACAACGAAATCCAAGTCGAGGCAAGATTCTTTTTACGATACCGAAAAAGTAGCTAAAGGAAAACGAGCAGATGATAAATTGCAAATGACCATGCAGATGAATCGACTCGGAAGTAAAATTCTGGAGTTAGAAAATGTATGCAAAAGTTATGACGGGAAAGTGTTGCTAAAAGATTTTAGTTATACCTTCATTAAAGGGGAGAAAATTGGAATCATTGGACGCAATGGAGCTGGAAAATCCACATTGCTCAACATGATTATGGAGCTTGCCAAACCGGATAAAGGTAGAGTGAAAACGGGCGAAACCGTAGTGTTTGGTTATTATTCCCAGCAAGGCATGAACTTGCCAGAGGATAAGCGTGTGATCGATGTTGCAAAAGACATTGCTGAGTATGTAGAAACTGGAAATGGAAACTATATTGGTGTTTCTCAGTTCTTAAATCATTTCTTATTTACAGGAGCCAAGCAACACGTTTACGTTTCTAAGTTGAGCGGGGGCGAGAAGAAGCGTTTGTATTTAATGACCATCCTTCTTAAGAATCCAAACTTCTTAATTCTGGATGAGCCCACGAACGATTTAGACATTGTCACCTTAAATATTTTAGAAGAATTTTTAGAAGGATACAAAGGTTGCCTATTAATGGTAACCCACGACCGTTACTTCATGGATCGTTTAGTAGATCACGTTTTTGTTTTTGATGGAGATGGCGAAATAAAAGATATTCACGGAAACTATACTGAGTACCGTAGCATCATTGAAGAAACGCCATTAAAAAAATCGGATCGCAAACCTACATTACCTGCTGCGGCAGTGGTTGAAGCACCCGCTAAGAAAAAAGTAAAATTAAGTTTCAAAGAACAAAAAGAACTGGAAACCCTCGAGCAAGAAATCGCGCTTTTAGAAAAGAAAAAAGAGATGCTACTCAATAAAATGAATACAGCTCTTCCTGTTGATGAAATTCAAAAATGCTCTGTCGATTTTCAAGATACCGAGAAAAAGTTAGACTCGAAGTCGATGCGGTGGTTGGAGCTTTCGGAGAAAGATTAGTCTTTACATAGATATTGAAGTTATTTCTATGACTGATGGAACACAGATTGGTTATGATGGTTATGATTAATTAAGATTCGTTGCGACCGCTGCATGATCGCTGCTAACGCTGCGTTTAAATGAGAATTTGAAAATGAAAGAAAATTTATTTCAAATCATATAAAAAATCTTCTTCCCTAAAGCATTCCCGTACTCCTTCCCTTCATAAAATTCCACCCACTGCACACCTTTCACAGCATTCGTTAAAATGATTTCATCAGCATCAGCAACATCGTTGGGATGAATTTTTTCTTCTCTGCATTCAATTCCATGCTGCTTTGCCAATTGCATAAAATACAGTCTAAAAACACCATTGATGCATCCTTCCGATAATGGGGGAGTGATGAGGATATTGTTTTTTACAATGAAGAAATTACTGCTTAAAGATTCAATGATATTTCCCTGAGTATTCATCACCAATACCTCGTCCCATTTATGTTGTCGGCAATAAATACCTGCCATAACATAGAACTGACTGCTGAGCGATTTTAAACAGGAATAGGGTCCGGCCGCTTTGGTTTGTTGATGGTAAATCCCTGCTTTTAACCCTTGAGTTGGAAAAACGTAAGGACCATCTAACGGAGTGCAAGTGATGAGATAGGATGTTGTATTGTTTTCAGGGGTATATGCTCCCGTACTTTCTCTAAAGATATTAAGTCGCACGCGGCTGAAGTCGGAAATATGATTCGACTCCACCAAATCTAAAATCATTGTGTTTAAGTCGGATGAGGAGGGAAAGTGACTTACATCCATCTGTAAAAGTTCGATGTTTCCTAACAAACGATCGTAATGCAAATTATATCGTAATATTTTTCCATGTTCAAAACGCATCGACTCAAAAAATCCATCTCCATAAAGGAATCCGCGGTTGTGAATAAGTAGATTTAATTCCGTTTCTGGAATTAGTTTTCCATTGTAAACGACGTTGGCGATTTTTCCCATCTTAGAGACCGTTCATCAGTTGATCGTAGAAGTAGAAAATTAAGTCGGGTTTTAAAGCTATAGTGTACAAGACACCAAAAATAGCACCCCAGAAATGTGCATCGTGATTGATGCCCGTTGCATTTTCACTTTTCGAGAGTTTGTATTCTAACAATAAATAGAGCGGACCTAAAATAATTCCAGGTACTCCGATAATTCCAAAGAAATAAATTTTACTCCAAGGTTGAAAAATAATAGCAGCAAAAATGATGGCCGATACACCACCCGAGGCACCCAAAGAGTTGTACCAGTGATTGTCTTTGTTTTTTGCTAGTGAAGGACCGTTAGCCACGAGGATAGCTCCTAAATACAAAACAATAAAATAGAGCATTCCTTTCTCTTCAAAAATTACATTGTAGTAATTTTCTACTGCCATACCAAAACCGTAAAAGGCAAAAAGGTTAAAGAACAAATGCATAAAATCGGCGTGGATGAATCCCGAGGTGAGCATTCGCCACCATTGTTTGCGATGATGGACTAAGTAGGGATTTAAAATCCACTTTCTTTTTAATTCTTCATTGGAAAAAGCAATGAGCGACATTATAACCGTAGCTCCCAGAAAGATCATCGTTAAACTCATTTGGTAAAGATAATATCAATGAGGGAATTGAATGGTTTTATAATAAATTTTCTTTTACCACAGAGACCACAAAGGAGGCACAGAGAAACACAGAGGCTATCACATTCTCTTTGTGACCTCCGTGAAAACCTTTGTGTACTCCGTGGTAAAGGACTCTATTTAATAAAACTTGATTTTTTATCTCATAAAGAATCTGTTTTTTACTGTTGCTGATTTATTTATTGTAACTATTTGAAATTCAGGCAAACCAAATGTTAAACATTTGTATTCGTTTAAAACCAAGTAGGCTTTTTTAGTTGTTGATTTTTGCAGCAGATGAACCCATCGAAACGAGGTATTATTTTCGGTAACAGCTGGACGTTATTCAAGAAAATGCCCGTGCTTCGTTTTTTGATTCCATTTATTAGTGGATTGCTTTTTTCTGAATATTTTAGTGGAAACGATTACCATGAACTATTTTTATTATCGTTAATGCCACTTGCTGTTGGTATGTGGTTTACATTGAAAACGACATTTGGCAAACGTCATTTTTTTGGAGTTTATCTTCAATTATTTTTATTGTTAGCTGGATTTGAATTATGTCTCCTTTCGAAAGAACGACCTTGGGCCACACATTTTGAACATGAAATAAAGAAAGAAAAATATTTAGTGGAACTGATTTCAGGTGCACAAGAAAAACCCAAGTCTTTTAAATTTAAGGCAGAAGTAAAGGCAATTTTTAATGGGAGCAACTGGAAGAATGCAACAGGGAAAATTACATTGTATTTGTCGAAGAAGAATTATAGGGATTCATTATTTTATGGCGATCAAATTATTTTTACAGATACACCCGAAGAAATATTGTTAGAGAAAGATAAATCTTACACAGCATTGAGTCACCACCGACAAGTTTTTTATCGAATGTTTGTCCGTCATTATGAAAAAGTGAATGTGAGCGAACCTGAGTTTTCACTTTTTGGATTAGCCATTGCATGCCGTAAATGGGTAGCGGCGGTATTAATGCAGCAATTTAATTATACCAAGGAAGCTGCCATTGCAGTAGCCTTGATTGTAGGAGATGAAATTCCAATCGATCAAGAGCTCAGTACGGCTTATGCTGCAACGGGAACTTTACATGTGTTAGCAGTGTCGGGAATGCATGTTGGACTTATTTATTTCTTACTCGGATTTTTGCTCAAACCTTTATTGAAATCGAAATATGGAAAACATGGCTATTATCCGCTTGTGATTTTGTTGGTATGGGCGTATGCCATGATCGCGGGGGCAGCGCCTTCGATTGTTCGTGCAGCAACCATGTGTACGTTTCATATGTTGGCAACCTGGTTGGATAAAAAGAATGAGGGAATAGGAGCATTAGGCGCGTCCTTGTTTTTTATTTTGATGGTAAATCCTTTTAACCTTTATGAACCGGGATTGCAACTTTCTTTTTTTGCAGTGTTGGGAATTATTTGGCTACAACGTCCCATCTTAAAAATATGGATTCCAAAAAACAAGTGGATGTTTAAAGTGTGGGAATTGTCGAGCGTTTCCATCGCTGCTCAAATTATGACCTTGCCCGTTTCCCTCTTATACTTCGGACAATTTCCAAATTATTTCATCATTGCTAATCTGATTGTGATTCCCATTACCACCATCACAATTTACTCTTGCCTCATACAATTACTTTTCACAGCGATACCATTTGTATTGCCATACATTGTTTTATTCAACCAAAGTATGTTGTCGTTCTCCAATTATCTAGTGATGCACATGCAGCATCTTCCAGGAGCGGTGAGTATATGGAAAGTGGGATTAGGTGAGATGATCTTTCTATATGCCTATATTATTGTCATCATTCAATGGTGTCAAACTAAAAAATTTAATTTTGTTTTACAGTTATTGAGTTTGATGGTTCTGTTTTCTTCGCTTAAACTATTTCAGATAATTTGAAAAAGTTATTAGGTCGAACGCCTTTCTCCGTCATTTTTAAATCGCAACATTCGTGATGGGGATCGTGTTCAAAAAATAAAATATAATCTTTCTCTTGTGCTTCCTTTATAAATGCCGCTTTTTCGTTCATGCTAATGAGTGGACGCGTATCATAAGCCATAATGAATGGAACGGGCAGATGAGCGGCGGAAGGGAGAAGATCAGCCACAAATACAATGGTTCTTCCTTTGTACTGAATATGTGGTAACATCATTCCATCTGTATGGCCGTTCATGTATTTCACTTTTACGTTTGGAAATACTTCGGCTCCGTCGGTGGTAAATTTTAATTGTCCGCTTTCCTGGATAGGTAAAATATTTTCTTTTAAAAAACTTGCTTTTTCGCGTGCATTGGGTTCGGTGGCCCATTTCCAATGGTTCTCATTCGACCAATACGTAGCCTTCGAGAAATTCGATTCAAATCCCTCGCCATCTGTAGTTCTACGTACACTTCCTCCGCAATGATCGAAGTGGAGATGAGATAAGAATACATCCGTGATGTCATCTAACCCAAACCCACGTGCCTTCAAAGATTTTTCTAAGGTATCATCACCATGTAAATGATAATGTCCAAAGAATTTTTCATCTTGTTTGTTACCGATGCCATTGTCGATTAAAATTAATTTATTCCCATCTTCTATCAGCAAGCAACGCATTGCCCATGTACACATATTATTTTCGTCGGGCGGATTCAATTTTTGCCACATCGTTTTTGGTACCACACCAAACATGGCGCCTCCATCTAACTTAAAAAATCCGGTGTCGATAGTATGTAATTTCATAGCGATTTTCTTTAGTGAAGCCCAAATTTAATCAATCTCAACGAACTCTTCGAATTGCCAGGATCGATTAACTTTTACTTGTTATTAAGTTCGTTTTAAGTCTAGATAGGGATATTCATACTTTCCTATTTTTGAATACCATGAAAGTACACTTCATTGCCATTGGCGGCGCAGCGATGCACAATATGGCGCTGGCATTAAAACATAAGAATTATCAAATAACAGGCTCCGATGACGAGATCAACGAGCCTTCTCGTTCGCGATTGCAAAAGGCGGGATTGCTTCCGTTGGAGATGGGTTGGTTTCCTGAAAAGATAACATCTGATTTAGATGCAGTGATTTTGGGGATGCATGCACGCGCCGAGAATCCTGAATTACTTCGAGCAAAGGAATTGGGATTGAAGGTGTATTCCTATCCTGAGTATTTATACGAGCAATCGAAAAACAAAAAGCGATTGGTGATTGGAGGGAGTCATGGGAAGACAAGTATCACAGCAATGGTGTTACATGTTCTTCAAGAAGCAGGGTTGGACTTCGATTATATGGTAGGCTCACAGTTGGCAGGATTTGAACGCATGGTGCGATTGTCGGAAGAAGCGTCCATCATCGTTTTAGAAGGTGACGAGTATTTATCATCACCCATCGATCGCCGACCTAAATTTCACCTCTACAAAGCCGATGTAGCTTTATTAAGTGGCATTGCTTGGGATCACATCAATGTATTTCCCACTTTTGAAAATTATGTAGAGCAATTCCAAATTTATGTCGATCAAATTCCTGCCGAAGGAGCATTAATCTATTGCAACGACGATAAAGAAGTTCGAGGAGTTTGTGAGAAAGCGGCTCATGTAAAATCTCGATTTCCCTATACCATTCCTGCACATCACATCGATAATGGCATTACTATTTTAGAAACAAAATTTGGTGAGGTAGCTTTAGAAATATTTGGCGATCATAATTTATTAAACCTTGAAGGCGCTCGGTTAATGTGCAATCAAGTAGGAGTAGGAGATGAGTTGTTTTATAAATCCATTTCAACATTCAAAGGCGCAGCGCGTCGATTGGAATTAATTGGAAACAGTGACAAAGTAAGAGTGTATAAAGATTTTGCGCATTCTCCCTCTAAACTCATGGCAACTACAAAGGCGGTAAAGCAACAATTTCAAAACCGAAAAGTAATTGCTTGCATGGAATTGCATACGTTCTCCTCGTTGAATGCTGAATTTTTAGATCACTACAAAGATTCCATGAACGAAGCTGATATTGCCCTAGTGTATTACAATCCACAAACCATTGCCCATAAAAAATTAGAACCCATCACTCATGATCAAGTGAAGAAAGCTTTCGCTCGCGAAGATTTAATAGTGATGAGTGATTCTGCAGAATTAAAAAACTACCTCAAGAATTTCCCTTTTCAAAATGATGTGTTGCTGCTGATGAGCTCCGGAACATTTGACGGGTTAGACTTTAGATTTTAGACGTTAGATGTTTTGATCCAATTTCTAAAATCTAACAACCAACAACCAACATCTAACATCTAACATCCAATATCCAACATCAATTATTCATCGAAACCAAAAACTCTTCATTCGATTTCGTTCCTCTCATTCTGTCGAGCATAAACTCCATTGCTTCCAACGGATTCATATCGGCTAAATGATTTCTAAGGATCCACATCTTTTGTAAAGTTTCTCTGTCGAGTAATAAATCGTCGCGACGCGTACTCGATGCTACTAAATCAATAGCCGGATAAATTCGCTTGTTCGATAATTTACGATCTAATTGCAATTCCATATTACCTGTTCCTTTAAATTCTTCGAAGATTACTTCGTCCATTTTAGAACCGGTATCAATAAGTGCAGTTGCAAGAATCGTTAACGATCCACCTTTTTCAATTTTACGCGCAGCACCAAAGAAACGCTTTGGCTTTTGCAATGCATTTGCTTCCACACCGCCCGATAATACTTTACCCGATGCAGGTGCAACGGTATTATATGCACGAGCTAAACGTGTGATGGAATCTAAAAGAATACATACATCATGTCCGCATTCTACTAATCGTTTTGCTTTTTCTAAAACAATATTTGCTATTCGTACGTGACGATCGGCTGGCTCATCAAAAGTAGATGATACTACTTCCGCTTTCACACTACGTGCCATATCAGTTACCTCTTCCGGACGCTCATCAATTAATAAGATGATTAAATACACTTCTGGATGATTCATCGCAATTGCATTTGCAACTTCCTTTAATAAAACGGTTTTACCCGTTTTAGGTTGTGCAACAATAAGTCCACGCTGACCTTTACCAATAGGAGTAAATAAATCCATGGTGCGCGTACTGTAGTTCGACATTCCTGAAATTAAATTCAGTTTTTCATGTGCGAATAATGGAGTCAAGAAATCGAAAGGAACACGGTCACGAACAATTTCTGGCGACAATCCGTTGATTTGCTCCACACGAACTAAAGGAAAATATTTTTCACCTTCTTTAGGTGCACGAACCACACAATTTACGGTATCGCCGGGTTTTAAACCGTATTGTTTTATTTGAATTTGTGTTACTTGAATATCGTCGGGAGAAGGCAAGTAATTATAATCGGAAGAGCGTAAAAAACCCATTCCTTCTGGCATAATTTCCAATACTCCTTCTGCAATAATTTTATTGCCAAAATCGTAAGAGGGTTCTAATGGTGTTGATCCAGTACGACGTTCGCGAATTGGGAAATCTCTTGCGGGTGGGGGCGTTGTACTTTCTCTTTGAAAGCTTGGCTTGGGTTCGGAAATTCTTTCGGTTTGAAAACCACTTATTGAAGGCATCGGTTCATCCGCTACTTCCTGAGATTTAAATTCTGCCTGCGGCTTCCTTACTCTTTCAGCGCTTACTGAATGAGGCTGATAAACGACCGCAGTGGCTTCCGCATCATCTTCATTTCGAACGGGTATAACTCGTTGACGCTTAGGGCGACCGTTGGCGTTATCGTCATTTTCAGTTAAAGTTTTTGGAGCAGCTACAGGCCTTGCTTTTTTTACTTCAGGAGCCTCTTCTGCTTTCGCAGTTTGCTTTTCCTCAGTTTTGGCAGTCGGCTTTTCCTTTGATTTAGCAGTAGCGCGAGGTTTTTTCGCAGATTCCACTTTCTCAGGTGCTTCGATTCCTAAATTCTCTAAGTTGATTTCGGGATTGAGGGCTTGGTGATCGAGGATTTTGTAAATTAAGTCTTGCTTTTTTAATTGATCAAAACTTTCGATGCTCATCTTCTTCGCAATATCTTTCAATTCCGGGAGGAGCTTTTCATTCAGTTGAATGATGTCAAACATTTAATAATATTTTTAATTGTGATAACAATCAGTAAATCCTGAAAGAATCAGGTCATTGTTGAATTTATGGGGGGATTTTTTTGAAGAGGGCCCGTATGGCCTACTGCTAAACGTATAAAAACTGCATTGTTCTGCAATTACTCTGCAATGATATAACTATTACGTCAAAACTGCAAATAATGTTTTATTAAATTTCAAATTTGTTATAAACAGGGTATTATTCCAAATTATACTTTAACATTATTGACCCTTAGATTGATAGGAACGAAGTTTTTGTCAGATATAATCCTGATGTGTAAACGTTTTTCACGATTTCTACATTAATTATGCAATGGATTTTTCTATTGCATAATAATGGATTACGCATCTTTGTAGTTCTAAATAGGTACCCAATGATTCAACGAATTCAAAGTTTATATCTCTTCTTAGTTGCTGTTGCAGGCATCTTCATGTTCATTTATCCCTTTGTTAGCTTAGTTCCCGACACTACAGGCGCCGATCCTTCCATCTATTATGTTTCTTCTTTAAAGATTGAGGTATTGTTAAACGGCGCTTCTTCCGTTTTTATGCGACTTTGGCCCATGGTAATTTTGAATACAATTATTATAGCTTTTGCGTTGTTTGTTATTTTCCAATTTAAAAATCGTAAAACTCAAATTGTGTATACCTATTTTTTACTTTTTCTTTTGATGGGTGAAATTGGGTTGATCGTTTTTGATGTGTACACATTAAATAATGCGGTGGGGGCAGGACATTCTATTTCTTATACTGTATTTACTTTATTCCCCATTCTTCAAATTGTTTTTACTCGATTAGCTACTTCCGCTATTAAAGGTGATGAGGCGTTAGTACGTTCGGCCGATCGTTTACGTTGATTGTTTGCTTCTTTCAATTTCGATGACTTCTACATTTTGAATTTTTCCTAAACTTACTTCAAAACGAATCATGGTTCGTGTTGTGTGAAAACCATAAACACCGGCAGCTCCTGGATTCATGTGTAGGAGTGGGGGAGATGCGTTTCTCGAAATATTTAAGATGTGACTATGTCCACAAATAAATAAGTTAGGACGATATTGTTGTATTAATCTCTTTGCTGATGGAATGTAATTCCCCGGTTTGCCTGCGATGTGTAACATTAATACTCTTAATCCTTCGCATGAAAAAAATAAATGTTCTGGAAAACTAACGCGTACTTGTGCGTCGTCGATGTTTCCATGTACTGCTCTAAATGGTTTTATTTTTTGGATGGTATCGGCAACATGGATAGCACCAATGTCTCCTGCATGCCAAACTTCATCGGCTGCTTTGACGTGTTTTAAGATGGACTCATCGATGTGACTGTGCGTATCAGAAATCAATAAGATTTTTTTCATGATCGCAGATAAATTAAATAAGCCCAGACCTTGAAATTAAATTTTTTCAACTTGATCTGAATTGACCCAACCTACATTGCCGTTCGCAATTTTTATTTTTTTCCAGCCTTGAGTTTCTTCGGTAATTTCTACTTTTGTTCCTTGGTGGAGCATAAACAAATTGGTGCTCTTATCGTCTGGCGAACTCTTAATGTAAGCACTTGCTTCCATCACAATGGCGCCATGATTTCCGTAAATAAGTCGGTGTGAAGCCATCGATATGTAATAACAAATTCCCGACAGAATTAATAAATTGATGGATGCTAAGAATGCATTTCTCTTGAAGCTTACTGTTTTCGCAAATAAATAGGCAATACCCGTTGCAAATGTGAGCCATAGCATACAAACAGAAAGTAAACTCCATATACCTGTTGGAAGTGTATTCAAAAATGATTGCCACCACCGCTGGTAAAACAATAATGGAATCGGTTCAATTTTATCAACGGTATTGGAGTAAGCAATTCTTAAGTTGTAATTGATGTCTTCGTCGTCGGGATTTAAGGTTTTAGCTCTTTCGTAATTTAAAATAGCATCCGCAATATTGCCTTGTTTGAAATGACTATTTCCTAAATTATAGTAAACTAAATAATTTGTTTTGTTCTTTTTTAAGATGGAATCATAGAGCGCAATACTTTGCGCATATTGTTTACCCCTGTATAATTCATTGGCTTTTTTAAAGAGTAATGGTGATGAAGAAGCAAGAAGTGGATTATTTCCAATGAGGATTGCAATCAGAATGAAATATTTTATGAATGAATTTTTCATGCTTTCAACCCTCCTTCAATGGCAGAAATTACTTTTTCAGAACTTGCATAAACAGATGCAGCAGAAATTCCTCCTCCTAATCCACCATAACGTGCCATTTCGCAATCGTCGATGTTTTTTAGATATTGTTGAATAAGGTCAGGACTCACTTTTTGTTCTTCTAATAAGGAAGCAGCTCTTTCTTTACTCATCTCAGAAAGTGGTAATAAAAATTTATCGCCAATGTATCCCATCAAGGCCTTATGAATTTCTTCCATCACGAGTGAATCTTGTTTACTTTCTAGTAATTTTCTAGCCGTAGTTAATCGCTTACGTGCAACATTTGTTGCATTTTTTTTCTTTAGTAGAGCAGTGTTTCCTGCCAGTTTGTTTTGCTGTTGTTGCCAAAAGAAAATACCACCGAACAATATAAAAGGACACAAGCTTAAAGTGAGAAAAAGTGACGAACCATAAAAACTATTGAGTCCTTGATTAAAGTCAGGCTCTTGAATTTTGATGTAGCGAATATCATTTCCAATCATTCGAAATTCGCTTTTTTCAGTCGGGCCGGCTGAAGCACTAGCATAATTCCCACTGCCTTTCCCTACTTGAATGGTATAGGGTCCTGCTGTTTTACTGATGTATTGCTTTTTCCCTAAATCGAAGTAAGAAAATGTAAATGCTGGAATTTCATATTCGCCTTCGTGTCGGGGAATAATTAAATACTCAATACTCTTGGTGCCATTTACCCCTGATGTTGAAGCCTTAAAATTTTCTGAAACTTTTGGATCGTAACTTTCTAAGTCATTTGGAAATTCTATCGTGGGAAAATCAGCTAATTTCAAATTTCCATTTCCTGAAATTTTTAATTTCAAACTGATGGCTTCATTCGCCTTTGTTTTGTTTTTATCTAGCTTAGCTTCGAAATTCAGTTGTCCAACGGCTCCGCTAAATCCAGGAGGAGGATTACCAGGCAAATCACTTACTCTAATTTTAATGGGATCACTTTTGAAAGCGTACTTAATATCTTTTACTCCACCCATCCCAAAGAAAGGATCATTAAAAATACTGAAGGGATCATTGCTTCGTTGTGCATTTACTTTTACCCGAGCTATGCACTCTATTTCCATAGGCTGTACCGTTAGTAAACCAGTTTGCTGCGGAAAGAGAACTAATTTTTTTATTTCCCAAACCGTATAACGTTGTCCATCGATTACTTCTGTGTTTCGCTCTAAAGCTTGTGGAAGTTGGATGTCTTGATTCCAGAATCCATCGTAATTTGGCATTTTGGGAATGGCAAAATCAACCAAGGTAACATTACTATACAATTTAAAAGTGAGCAAGGCGCCTTCTCCTTTCATCAATGTGCTTTTACTTAAGATGGCTTTTGCAAAAATATTTTTATCACTTAAAATACTTTCTTCGTCGTTCCCTTTTTTCTGTTGTTGAGGGGCTCCTTTTACCACCGTAATTTGTACAACGTTGGACGCAATTCTTTTTCCTTCCGCTTCTATACTTGCAGGACCAATTTTATAATTCCCAACATTGCGAGCTTGTAAATAATACGTGAAGCTAATCGATTGAGAAAATTGCCCGTTGATGTATTGCATATTTGAACTTTGATTGGGACCTGACAAAATGTTGAATTCGCGTAGGTCGGGACCTTGAAAAGATCTTCCTGCTCCATTAAAGGTGTAGGTGATTTGAAGTTGTTCGTTTAGTCCAATGGTGGATTTATTAGCAGTAGCAGCGAGGAATGGTGTTTGTGCAATTACAGGTTGCATCGACAATACAAAAAAACTAAAAAGACAAACCAGTAATTTTACTTCTTTCTTCAAGATGAAATTCATTTTCATAGGTTCTTCGGAATGCGGTACAAATTAAACGTTTCTAAAATGAAATTTCGTTGAATTTAACGGTTCCTTAACAGCTTTCTTTTTACTCTAAATAAACGGCTTCTCTTCCTTTACTGAAATCAACACGAATGTGATCTTGCAAAGTGGTGCTTAAGGTGATTCCTACAAAGTCGGCTTCTACCGGATATCTTTTATGGTCTCTATCTACAAGTAAAACAGTTCTTATTTTTCGCATATCTGCTTCCAGAAAGGGTCGCAGGCTATACATCAATGTTTTGCCTGAGTTGAGTACATCGTCTACTACAATTACAGTTTGGTCCTTCAACACTTCCTTCTCTTGCAATGGACTCATTTTTATTTTGATTGGATTTTCTTTATCCACTTCAATCTTGATCAATTTCACGGGGATAGGGCAAATCTTTTTAAGTGCTTCACAAAGTCTTTCAGCAAACAAAAATCCACTTTTGGCGATTCCAGCAATTAGGAGTTCAGGTTGATTGAAGTTGTCTTCATAAACTTGAAAAGCCAAACGATCAATGCGCTGTTGAATTTGCTTACTGTTAAGGAGGAGAGTAGAATTACGAGGCATACTCTTATTTTTCGTTTTCGTTGGATTCAACAATTTCGCTTTCCCATCTTCCTGCACCGGCATAGCGATTTTTGTAATAGGTCTCATCTAAATTACTGATAATTACACCATTGGAAGTGCTAGCGTGTACAAATTTATTATTTCCTAAGTACAATCCTACATGCGAAATTCTTCGTCTGCTTGTTTTAAAAAACACTAAATCACCCTCTTTAATATCATCCTTCTTAACATGAGTAAGTTTTTCATAAATCTCAGCCGAATTTCTTGCTCCTATTTTCTTTCCATAAACACGGTTAAATAATACAGTCACAAAACCCGAACAATCAACACCTTTCTCGCAATTCCCAGCATATTGATAGGGTGTGCCAAGCCATGTGGAGATGGTATCATATAACATGATGTTAGCATCTGAATTTAGTTGAAATCCAACCTCTTGTGATAAATACGCCTTTTTGTATTGAACTATAAAGCTCTCTCCAGTGTCACTTGATGTCAACAGTTCCTGAGCAAAAATGCTCGGAGCAATCAGACAGAGTAGGAGGAGAAGTTTTTTCATCTTTGGCAAAAATAGTCAATCTAGATTATAGTTTAGAAGCAATGAAAAACAGCTCTTTTCCACTTCTTGGGGAGATGGAATTGTGGCAAGTCTCAAGTTTTTCAAATCGAAAGGAAGGCTTGAATGTGCTTTCGTATTCTGATTTACTGCCTCCAAAGGGCGGACCTTCTGTTTCAAATTGACAATCGAATAAAAGTCCAGCCAACTTTCCGTTTTGGGAAAGGAGTTGATGCATGTGTTCAACATATTTAGTTCTTAAGATGGGATCTAGGGCACAAAAGAAAGTTTGTTCAATGATAAGATCGTAACTTCCTTGATGCGTGAAAAAATCTTGATGAATAAGATGTTCTTTCAGAAAACTGGGATTGTTTTTTTTGAATTGCAAGAGCGGACTTTCTGCGAAGTCGAGTAAAAATACATTCTTAAATCCGTTGGAATGAAGGTATGTGGCTTCGTATGCATTTCCGCATCCAGGAATTAATATTCGCAAATTTTTATTGTCAAGGGTATTGAAAAATTCCATGAGTGGAGTGGAAATTGCTCCAATGTCCCAGCCTGTTTCTCCTTTTTGATATCGTGATTCCCAGTAAGAATCACTTAGGTTTTTATCCATTCGTTTTTTATTTTGGATCAATTACTAATAGCGATTTAGGTTGTAAAACAACATTAATTTTTTTAATAGGTTCGCAAGCCTCTCCATCAATATGCAAGTGGATTTCACGATCGGAGTTGGCCGTGAATTGTTTGCATTTAAAGGATTGTATGTAGTTAGTATCTTTGAGTTTTCCAGTGAATAAACGATAAAACATACTCGGTAATTGTAGGGGAGATGGTTTTCTTACTAATACTACGTCCATCAACCCATCTGTTAATTGAGCCGTGGGAGCAATGATAGCAGCGTTTCCAAATTGCGATGCATTTGCAATAACCAACATATGGGCATTTGAAAAATGAGGTTTTGGAAGTCCCTCCAATTCGAAATGGATGGGAGGATATTTAGCGTATTCTCTTAACGCAATTTTTGTATAGTTCGACATTCCTCTTTTGCCTTCATTGTTAAATTTCCAAGCAACAAATCCATCAAACCCAAACCCAGAAACGTTTACACCAAAGCGATTATTGATCAGTAAGGTGTCAATTTTTTTAATGTTAGATACTGCAATTTGCTGCAAACATTTTTTAATTATCATGGAATATCCCATGTGCCTGGCCAGCCCATTTCCAGATCCAATTGGAATGATTCCAAGTGCAGTATGGCTATTCACGAGTTTCGACGCTACTTCGTTTACTGTTCCATCTCCACCTGCGGCAACCACAACATCCATTTTTTCTTGAACTGCTTTTGCCGCTATTTCAGCTGCGTGTCCACCGTGTTTTGTGTACTGAATTTGGACTTGGTAATGTTCATTCAATCCTGATTCTGCTATCGCTTTCTCAACCTTCTCGGCGATTCCTTTGCCTGCTATCGGATTTAATATAATGAGCAACGACTTCATGGCTGTAAAATTTGATTGTGAATGAGCCCGTAGTGATATTGTTGAAGTAGTGCCCGAAGTAATTGTGACGAAGTATCTTTCGAAGGAAATTTTGTGTTAATTAAATCATTAGTCAACAAAGTATCACTGCGTAAATAATAGTGAGTGGTGTTTGTTCCGTCAAATTGAAGTATACGCGTATCCGTTATGAGTTCCCAAGTTTGGTTGCTATAGTTGATTGACCATCCGTCCGCATTTTTAAATAAGTCTCTTCCCAATGATGAATATTTCCCTGTGTAATTAAGTAAATGAAGAGCACTCGGAAGGATGTCGGTTTGTTGTGCAGTTTCAGGATGTATTTTTCCGTTTGTATTTTGAGGATTGATAAATAGTAAAGGAATATGATAAGCACCCAATCGGTTGGAAGTATAAGCAGTTGTTGCAGGTCCGCTGTGATCGGAGGTGATAATAAAGATGGTTTCATCGTACCATTTTTGCTTTTTAGCAAGTTCAAAAAATGATCGGAGTGATACATCAGCATAAGCCATTCCTTGTTGCGCTGGTGTAAGTCCAGATGGAATTTTGTTTTTGTAATCAGATGGAATCGTATATGGATGGTGCGATGAAATGGAAAAAAATGCGGTGTGAAAAGGAGGAGTAAACCCATTTATTTTTCGAATCATGAACGAAAAAAATCTATCATCATAGATTCCCCAATGTCCATCATAATCCTCACTTGGACCATCGTATTCTTTTTTGCCAAAATAATTAGAATAGCCTGCCAGTTTTGTAAAATTGTCGAAACCCATCGTTCCATTATTTCCGCCATGAAAAAAGGCCGAAGTATACCCATGTGGTTGAAGAATGCTTGCAAGACTGTTAATGTTGGAAACGTTGTAAGCTGAATTAATGAACGATTGATCCATCAAGGAAGGCATGGAAGATAATACTGCAGGTATCCCCTCAATCGATCGCTTTGCATTGGCAAAACAATTAGGCCACGAATCACTAACCTTTATCAACGAATCCAAAAACGGAGTGATGGGTTTTTCAGGGTGATAGAAGGAAATGTATTCATAAGAAAAACTTTCCATGATGATTAACACTACATTTTTTTTGTTGAATGTGCTATCAGATGAAACTTGATGATGAATATTGAAAATATTTTTTGCTACACCCATTGGAATAAAAGTAGGCTCTTTTAAAAGTTGATCGTCGCGTGATTTAAAGAGTGTGTAAGGCGTATTTAACACTAAATGAATAGAGTTGGACGGTACCATCTTAGCAGCAGCTTGAATTGATAACGGTTTCAACTGCATTCCGCCTCTAAAGCCGATTATTCCGAAAATGATTAGAAGTACGGCTATTCCAATACGAAGATGCGTAGGTAAAAATTGATTTTTATTTTGAGAAGTGTTTACAGATTTTCTAAATCTAATTTCGAAATAAATTAAAGCATACAGACTCAAGCCCCAAAAAAGAACCAAATACCAAAAATCCAGCAAGTAGATTCCAATATTATTTTGAAGATCATCGCCCGTCGAAATAAGTTTAAAAAAATCGATAGTACTTCGTTTTTGAATAAATGGAAACCAACCCG
>JANOPQ010000236.1:0-8021 GCA_031421935.1 Bacteroidota bacterium
GTGCTTGTTTTTCAATCTACAAGATAGAAAATTAACTTATGAGTTTTAATACAGTTGCAAATCAAATTATCCAAAATTCAATCGTTTCATCACTTTATATTGATGATAAATTGGTTGAGCCTTTTGAAGCAATTTCAGAAGAAAACACAAACTACTTCGACGTTTCAAAAGGGTTGTATTCTTCCTTTAAAGAGAAAAACAAATCACTTGACTTTTACAAATTTCAATTAGGGAAAGGCTGGAAGGATGAAGCCGATTATATTTTCAAAAATAGAGATTTGATTGTATTGGATTGGCAACTTGATGATTTCAAAGAATTAAGACAAACTGACACTTTAGAAATTTTGGAAAGAGCTGTTGAAACCGACAGCTTGCATTTTATATCTATTTACACTGCCACTGAAGCAAGGCATTTTTCAGAAATATTCTACATTGTAAAAGCATATTTTGAAAAAGTCTACAACGCTACATCAAAAGGTATTTATGACAAACTGATTTCTGATCTTGATGCGGAAGGGATTGAAACAGCATTTATTAAAACCCTTTCAGGCAAGTTTAAAGAAATAGCGATTACTACTGATAACAAAGAAATTCTTGATGAGTTAAAAGTAGTTTTTCAAAATGAGTTAAAAGATAAATACAAGCTGTTTGCGAAATGTTTGAAAGACATTAATCCCGACAGTGTCAAGGCTTGTGAAATATTTGGTTACTGCATTAACGATGAAGTTTACAATGCTGATTTAAAAAATGAATATGCTTTAAATTTCAGTTTCATAAGTAACAGTTTCATTGTAATCAATCACACAATTATTCAACTCACAAACAAAAGCAATCCAAAGCCAGCAGAACACTTCAATTTTTTTAGCGAAGCATTGCTTAATGTTTGTGGCAATTTGTTAACATTAACCAGTCTTGAAATAAGGAACCTTCTTCGTGATAGTTCAGGGTTTATTGGTAAGGATGCTGATAGTATAAATGAAGCTGCACTTTTTCACCATCAATCACAAAAGGAAAACTTCTTTGACTTTATTATTGATATTTGGAAAAGCCACACTCTCTCTTTCGTTGATTATAATTCTGACAAGTTATATACTCTTAATAAAGAATTTTGGGAAGTATATAAAACTGAAAGAAGTATCAACGAAAAAATCGAATTGCTAAAAAATGAAGAGCAGCGATTTTATTGTGAGTTAGCAAAACTCAATATTTATTACAACACTCTTCATCTTTCAAAAGCAGCGACAGATAGAATTAAATTTGGTGATGTTTTTATAGGGCTTGATGAACATGGAAAACCAAATGGAATGTATTGGTTAAACATATCAGCACATTGCGACTGCTTTGCACCAGAAGATAAATTAAAGAACAACTTTTATTTTATTGCAGGTAGCAAGAACAATATGAAAGCTTCCTTATCCGACGGTGATGGAGGTTTTAATTCATACATAAAAATTGGCAAAAACATACTTTCAATAAAGTGGAACAATCGTCCAGTTATTCTGAACATTCAAACCAGCAATATGACTGACTATGTAGTTCAAGCAAAAGATGGAACACTAAAAGCCTTTGCGTTGTATTACATTAGCACGTTGAAAGAGAACTACACACAACGAATGGCAAACAATTCTTTTTCGTTTGCAATGAGAGTTGGAATTGATTTTGCAACAATTTAGTATTCTAAAAACAAAATTTAACTTGAATTCAGTATTATGTATAATTCTATTTCCGAGCAACTAAGAAAAGCTTCTATTGAAAATATTTTCAAAACGAAAACATTTGAAAATTGCTGGAAAACTTGGCAGCCAAAAATCAACGAAATATTAGGTGAAAATTTTGATGAAGAACATATAATCAAACTTGGAGATCACTTATCTGAAATATTTAATACGACTGGTGGTGTTGGTCGTAGCCAAGGTTCTTTATCAGGTGGTGGTACAGCATGGGAATCTCTTGTGTGCTGGTACATTAATATATGTTGTATTGGCAGCAGAACTGTTGCTGTTAAAAAAATGAGCCTTGTTCCAATTGCTATACAAGATGCAATTACTGTTAATTATGGAAATTTTGCATGTAATACTGAATCTGATATAACTATCATTACTTTTCCTGATTTACCAGAATATAATACTAATATTGAAGAATTAAAAGTCTTAGATAAAAATGGAAATGTCTTCCCTCTAAGCATTAAAAATAAATTTAATGTAAAAGTTATCAATTATTTAACAGCCAAATATTTTGATCAATTTGAAATTGGTATAATTCAATGTAAGACGAATTGGAATGATAATGCACAGGTACCAATGTTGTGGGATATGATTTATTCTGCTGGTGGTTTTAGAGGGAGAAATATCACAATTGGACGGAACGGATATAGCATTCAAAACATAAAGTGTTTTTCATATTCCTTTGTTACAGTACCATCAAATAGAAACACCATTTATAAACCTGAAGGAGTGTCCGTAAAACGTGTTACAAATTTATCAGGTGGAAATTATTGGGGAAAACCATCGGTTCAAAATGTGGCAAAGTCTTTAAAAGAAATCTTTACAAATAATTTTATTTCAGGTTCAAGAGTCTCATTGAGAACTGATTTAAGAGCAGGAATACCACTCTTGAAGAAGGATAAATCATTTTCTTACTTTAAACTTTAAACTCTATTTTATATTCTTCAATATCTCTAATGCAACCGCTCTAGCCATCAAAGGAGGTACAGCATTTCCAACTAAAGTAAATTGAGGTACTTCAAATTTACGTTTATTTCCACCGGTAGAACGTTTACCTTGAAATACGAAGGAATCATCGAATGATTGGAGCCTAGCCATCTCACGAACGGTTAATGCTCGCGGGTTTGAAAAATGAATATAGTCATCAGCTATTGTCATGACTGTTGGACTTTGTGATTCCGGCTTCAAAACATTATAATTTCGCTTTTCTGAATCCAATCCAATCTTTTTTAATTCCATCTTGGCTAAATCATAATCCCCAGTTTTCAAAATTACATCTAATCTTTTGACAACTTCATCATTTTGCTTGCTCGTTTTATGATTATGTAAAGGGGCTACCACGTGAGATAATGAATTCTCCAATTCTTCAAAATTTCTAACATAAAATGGGTTCTTCGCGTTAGCAAAGCGACCACTCAATCTACCTTTCTTTGACCATTCTGCGTAAGTCAATCCATCATTTTCATCATTACTACCATCAATCGCCCTTTTCTTAATTAAGGATTTCATTCTTTGAGTTGTACCATTGTATTTTGACTTCAAATTAATAGTTTCATAATCAAATTTCTCTTCGTCATTACCAATAAAATCTAAATCAAATAAAGCTTCAAACACAGTTACTTTTTCTTTTCCATTTACAGTAGGAGGGACCTCTTTTATTAATTTTTGATCTTTCCGGCATCCAATAAATAATACTCGTTCTCTATTTTGAGGAACACCATAGTTTGAAGCCAATGCAACAAATGGTTGATCAATATTGTAAAGTCTAATATGCGATAAAATTTCTTTAAACTCTTTTTCCCATTTAGCATTAACGACAAAAGGACTTAACCCTTGAATACATTCCTCAAACGATGAATTATAAATTTCAAGTGCAGCAATTATTTCATCAATTTCAGCTTTGTATGTCTTGGTTGGCTTTAAATTATCAAAAGAAATATGAATCTTTTCTATAATAGTTTCTGCCTCAATTGAGGTTAAAAATTCATCAAATTTATCTGCGAAGTAGTCATTATCTAAATCACTATGAGCTTTCTCTAAAATCACTTTCTTTCGAACATACGCAAGTTCCTTACTTCGTTTGAGAAGGTTAAAGCCATGTCTTATTGTACTAATGTTAATATCAGTTTTACTTGTCTTGTAATCTGCTATTTTAGGTGTAAGTAAACGAAATTTATTCTCAATGTTTTGAATATAAGTTTCTCTTAATTTATCAAGTTCTTTATCATTTGCTGATTCAAATTGCATCCGTAAAATGAAACAATCTAAAGTAAATACCTTACTTTTTTCTATTTTTCTTAATTTGGTTAAAAACATAATCAATTGATGAAACTCTTTTAAATCGACTATCGATTTAATTTCTTGAAGAATCATCTCCTTGATTTTGCCTCCTTCCTTCGTTAAAATCCCTTTAACGTTTTCCATCACAAAATACTTTGGACGCAGAATACGAATTACATTTAAATAATGAGCAAACAGATCATCCTTTTTATCAAACTTTTTTCGTTTTCCTGCAAGACTAAAACTTTGGCAAGGTGGACCTCCACATACAACATCAACTTGTTCCCCTTTCAATTTTTTCTGCAAATTATCTAAAAAGTCCGGTTCAGTAATATCTTGTCTAAGAAATTCAGCGTTCATACCAAGCTGATGATTATATCGAGCCAAATGTGTTAATTCACAATTCTCATTGATATCACTTCCTAATAAAAAATCATAGTATCTATCACCATGCTCTGCTTGCAAAAAACCTTCACTAAAACCACCTGCTCCTGCAAATAGGTCAACAAAAGTGGTCTTTTTCATCTTTTCATAATTCTCAAGACTTTCGCTTAAAATTTTAACTTCAGCATTAAGCTTTCGTCCATTTACGAGCGACAAAATTTTAGCTTTTACTTTTTTAACCGTGAGTTGAGTGTGAGGTACAGATTCAAAATGCTTTTCTACTTCATGCTTTAAAAAAGATAAAAATTTATTGATCGATTTACTTTGAAGATCATTGTTCTTAACGCTTTGATTTTTACTATCCCAATCCTTCTTTAGTATCTTTTCACCAGTAGCCACTTTAACCTGTACTTCTTTTTGTCTTAAAACTAAGTGTATTGGGAACCTCTTGCTTTTATCAGTTTTATCAAGGTAAAATTTCACATTTATCATATTACGGACATTTTTACGGACGCGGACAAATTTACGGACAAATTGAAATTAACCAAGAAATGGTTAATAAATATTGAAAAGAATTAATAATGGTTACTATACAATCATTCTAAGCAAACCGTGGTCATAATGCATTATAATTAAGTATATATCTATTTTCCTAAATTATTATTATATCAACTCTAAAACTATATTAAAAAGGTTGTCAAGAATCTCAGCAAATTAGTCAACCCAAAAAAATCACTGAAGAACTCCGGCAACATGAGTCCATTACCTTGAAACCAAAATCCACGGATTCGAAGTTTAAGGATATTGTGGTGAACATTGAAAGCGCAGATGAATTTAGAATTTTGGGAATATTTGAAAGAGTGCTTTGAGAGTAGGAGCCCAGAAGCAGAGCTTTGCACGCTTCTGGGGAGAGTAGTGCTGCCTGAGGTTCTCGAAGGCAGAGTTATATGATTACCCGATTAATAAGTTAATAGGGCGACCAAGACCAAACTCAAAAATTCGATATAGTGTAGAAAGTTGAATGTCACATTTGCCGTTTTCCAATCTGGAAATATAACTCTTCTTTGTCCCCACTTTGTCTGCCAATTCTTCTTGCGTCATATTAGCTTCTTTTCTGGCTTCCTTCAACATTACGCTGATGACAAAGTATTGTGCCTTCTCTTCGAATTTGTCACGCTTTGGGGTGCCAATGATACCGTATTTGATTTCCAAAAGTTCATCGAACGATTTGGCATCTTTTATATTTTTCTTTTTCATTGCTTTTTAATTTTGCTTGCGAAATATTCGCGTTTAAGTTTTTCTGCAGTTTCCAATTCTCGCTTGGGCGTTTTTTGCGTTTTCTTTTGAAACCCATTAAACAATATTACCAAATTGCCTTTGTCGAAACAACAAAATATTCTGTAAATATCACTTGCAACCTCCACTCGAATCTCATAAAGTCCGTCCGTACCTGTCATATGATCCAAGAACTTTATGGGAACCCTTTCAACGGTCCGCAATATTTTAAAAACAAATTCTATTTTCTCTTGAACTTTATTTGTTTGCGCCAAATAAAACTTGGTAAAATAATGTTCATAGAAAATGATTTTCCTTTCAGTCTTCACCACACAAAGTTATCTATAAAGTTAACAAAATCCAAATTAATATTGGTAGACTTTCGCAAAATTTGAATAAGAATCAATGTGAATGTCGAAAGCGCAGAAGAATTTAAAATTTTAGGAATATTTGAAAGAGTGATAGCCCAGAAGCAGAGCTTTGCACGCTTCTGGGTAGAGTAGGAGCCCAGAAGCAGATCTTCGCACGCTTCTGGGTAGAGTAGCAGCCCAGAAGCAGAGCTTTGCACGCTTCTGGGCAAGTATCCAGAAGTAGAGCTTCGCACGCTTCTGGGCAAGTATCCAGAAGCAGAGCTTTGCACGCTTCTAGGCAAGTCACATCGCAACATAGTATTCATTTTTTCGTATGATATATAATTCACTAGGTGACTATATTGTATTTAATGAACGGTAAATCATACAAATAATGGCAATATTTCAAGTTATTATTGGATTTATGGATCCTGGGGTATCCAAAATTTGGCAATTGCATCATTTTGGATTAAATTTGCATGAGTTATAATTCACTAATTGCTAATAAATAATGTTATGAATGGTATGTCATACAAAAATTGGAATGCAATGAGTGATCAAGCGTTGGCTGCTCATATGGGTGCTTTTGTCAAACACCATCGCATGGAGCAAAACAAAACCCAAGAGGTATTGGCTCATGCGGCCGGCATCAGTAGGTCTACCTTAAGTTTGTTAGAGCGAGGAGAAGCCGTAACGCTAGCTACCTTCATTCAAGTTTTGAGGGTGTTGGATCAGTTGCAGGTGTTGGATGTTTTCACGGTGGAGAAAACCATCAGCCCCATGGCCTTGGCAAAAATGGAAAAGTATAAACGCCAAAGAGCAAGCGGTAAAAACGAAAACCCATCTACCAACACAAATCAAAAACCATGAATACGGCCTTTGTAACCATTTGGGGTGAGTTGGTAGGTGCGGTGGCTTGGGATGAAAAAACAGGAGTCGCCAGTTTTGAGTATGAACCTAAATTTAAAAAAATAAATTGGGATTTGTCGCCTCTCAAAATGCCCATCGATGGAACTAAGAATATTTTTTCTTTTTCGGAGCTACGAAAGAATAAAGACTCAGCCTTGGATACCTTTAAAGGGTTACCTGGTCTACTGGCCGATGTGCTGCCCGATAAATATGGAAATCAACTCATCAATTTGTGGCTGTCACAACAGGGAAGAGCACCTGAAAGTATGAATCCCGTCGAGATGCTTTGCTTCATGGGTAGTAGGGGAATGGGTGCACTGGAATTTGAGCCTGCATCCATCAAGGAAAGTAAACAAACTTTTTCACTAGAGATCAATCGACTAATAGATATTGCACAAAAAATCCTAAGTCAAAAAGAAAACTTCGTTACTCATCTTCATAAAGAAGAAGAAAAAGCCATGCTGGAGATCTTGAAGATCGGCACCTCGGCGGGTGGCGCACGTCCCAAAGCCGTGATTGCATTCAATGAAAAAACAGGAGAAGTGAAGTCGGGGCAAACCAAGGCTCCGCATGGTTTTGAGCATTGGCTTATCAAATTTGATGGCGTAAGCGATGTGCAACTGGGAAACAGCAATGGGTATGGTAGGGTAGAAATGGCCTACTACCATATGGCTCTTGTTTGCGGAATCGACATGATGCCCTCTCGACTCTTAGAAGAAAATGGAAGAGCACATTTCATGACAAAGCGATTTGATAGAGAAGGAAGCGAAACGAAACATCATATTCAAACTTTCTGCGCTCTTTCACATTACGATTTTAACTTGGTACACAGCTTTAGCTATGAGCAATTATTTCAAACGATGCGCGAGCTCAAATTATCCTATGCTGATACCGAGCAAATGTTCAGAAGAATGGTGTTTAATGTCGTGGCTCGAAACTGCGATGACCACACCAAGAACTGGGACAACCTTATTTTATGGGGACTAAGCAAATAATTTTTCCATTCTAAACAAGAAGAAGGGAATATCTTTAACTCCTCGCAGATTGGCTCTAAAGAGTTTTATTTTAGCATTAAAGGATTCTGCATTTGCATTTGTAC
>JANOPQ010000237.1:0-11243 GCA_031421935.1 Bacteroidota bacterium
ATGAAAATGAGGTTAATATAAAAAGCAGACATACGATCAACCAACAACTTGACGTTGAAAAGTTGCTAGAACCTCGTCTATCTAGATACATCATTATCTCTATTATACAATAATTTTGAAGGCGCAAAGCTACAAAACCCCAACGTGAAAAGAAGATTCCTGATTGCCATATCGCTTGTAATGTTTTTTGTTCACCTGTCTTTCACAGGTCAAGGCAAGGATACCTATAAAATTAAAACCATTGTAATTGATGCAGGTCATGGCGGGCATGATGCAGGTTGCTTAGGAGCATCGTCTCGTGAAAAGCATGTTGCCCTTGATATTGCATTGAAATTGGGAAAAATGATTGAGACCAATTATCCCGATATAAATGTGGTTTATACTCGTAAATCAGATGTCTTTATTCCCTTGCATGAACGTGCAAACATAGCGAACAGAGCTCATGCCGATTTGTTTATTTGTATTCATCTCAATGCAGGTGGAAAAACAGCGTATGGCTCTGAAACGTATGTAATGGGTAATCATAAAACCGAAAGTAATTTAGATGTTGCAAAACGTGAGAATGCTACGATCTTGTTAGAGGATGATTATTTAAAAAAATACGATGGATTTGATCCTAATTCTCCAGAAGCAAACATTATTTTTTCGCTTTATCAAAGTCAATTTATGAGTCAAAGTTTGTTGTTTGCTTCTAATATTCAAGATGAGTTTACAGAGTATGCTGGAAGAAATAACAGAGGAGTAAAACAAGCAGGATTTCTTGTTTTGTACAAAACAGCGATGCCGGCAGTACTTATTGAATGTGGGTTTTTAACACATGAGCCAGAAGAGAAATTTTTAGCGTCGGACAAAGGACAAAATACCATGGCTGCTGCTATTTATAGAGCTTTTAAGGAGTATAAAGTAGATATGGAAACGACTTCGGGAAATTCTTCTTCGGATCATTCTCCAAAATCTGATCCTTTAAAAATTGAAAAAGACCCTGTACCTGCTCCACCTGTAGAAGAAATTAAAGTAGTAAAACCCGATTCAACTGAAGAAAAAGTAGTAGCGAATCCTACTCATAATTCACCTCCTCCCCCTACTCCTGTGCCTACGCCTACAAAGCAAAATTCAGGATTAAAAGATAAAATATTGAATGATATTAAGGCGCCAACGGTTTATATAAGTGTTCAAATTGGAGCAAGCAAAAATCCTTCGACTGATAATTCTAAATTCGCAAACTTAGAATCCATCAATATAGTGGAATGTAATGATGGATTTACTCGTTATTGTATTGGTAAATACCTGTCAATAGCCGATGCAAGGAAGAAATTGAATCAAGTAAAAGCGAACGGTCGAGCCGACGCATTTCTAACCGCTTTCAATGGAAATCAACGGATCACGATTCAAGAAGCTGAAGCACTTATCAATAAAAAATAGTTTTTATTTGAATTGGTTACTGCTTTCAAATGGAGTTTCCGTTGTATGTTGTAATTTAGAACCATAAATTAGTTGAAATGATATCACAATTCTTATTTATACTCTTACTTTCTGTCGGCATTTATTTTTTTGTGATCCGCGTGAAGAAAGTAATGCGCAATATTAACTTAGGAAGAGAAAAAGTGATCAACGATCGTAAAACGGAACGTTGGCAAACGATGGCTCGTGTCGCAATGGGTCAATCGAAAATGGGAAGTCGGCCCGTAGCTGCATTTTTTCATTTGTTGATTTATATTGGATTTGTAATTATCAATATTGAAGTACTGGAAATAATGATCGATGGTGTTTTTGGAACGCATCGTGTTTTAAGTTTTCTCGGCGGATTTTATGATTTTTTGATTGGTAGTTTTGAGTATTTAGCTATTGGTGTTTTAGTAGCTTGTGTTGTCTTTTTAGCTCGACGAAATATAATTCGTTTGAAAAGATTTCACATGGCTGAGATGACTTCTTGGCCTAAGTCAGATGCCAATTTAATTTTGATTATCGAAATATTTTTGATGTCAGCATTTCTCATAATGAATGCCAGTGATGCATTGTTACAATCGAGAGGTGCTTCTCATTATGTAGTAGCAGGCGCTTTTCCAATAAGCAGTTCTCTTTTCGGAATGTTGGGAACGTATTCAAATGAAACGTTAATGATGATTGAAAGAGGTTGTTGGTGGTTTCATATTGTCGGTATCATCGCCTTCTTAAATTATGTTCCTTACTCAAAGCATTTTCATATTTTATTGGCCTTTCCAAATACATGGTATGCTAATTTGAATCCGAAAGGTCAGTTTAATAATATGGAGAGTGTGACAAACGAAGTGAAGTTGATGATGGATCCTGCAGCTGTTCCGCCTCCTACTGATCCCAATGGGTTGCCACAACGATTTGGAGCCAAGGATGTGAAGGATTTGAATTGGAAACAATTGATGGATGCTTACTCCTGCACTGAATGTGGAAGATGTACTTCTGTTTGTCCAGCGAATATTACAGGCAAATTATTGTCGCCTCGCAAAATCATGATGGATACTCGTGATCGATTGGAAGAAGTTGGAAAAAACTTGGATGAAAAAGGTGCTGATTATGATGATGGAAAATCACTCATCAACGATTATATTAAGGAAGAAGAAATTTGGGCTTGCACTTCTTGTAACGCTTGTGTTGAAGCTTGTCCAATATTAATTGATCCGTTGAGTATCATTATGGATCTTCGTCGATTTAAGGTGATGGAAGAAAGTGCAGCTCCTGCTGAGTTGAATGGGATGTTTACCAAGATGGAAAATAATGGCGCTCCTTGGCAGTTCTCTCCTGCAGATCGTATGAACTGGACCGAAAATTAATGGACAAGAAAACAATCAGATGATTATGGAAGATTTCAAAGTGAATACTATGGCGGAGATGATGGCTAGAGGAGAAAAACCCGAAATTCTTTTCTGGGTAGGATGTGCAGGAAGTTTTGATGACCGCGCTAAAAAGGTAACCAAAGCATTAGCAAAAATTTTACATCATGCTGGATTAAAATTCGCTGTTTTAGGTACTGAAGAAAGTTGTACCGGCGATCCTGCCAAACGTGCTGGTAATGAATTTTTATTTCAAATGTCCGCCATGAATAATATTATGGTGCTTAACGGTTACGAAGTAACGAAAATAGTAACCGGTTGTCCACATTGCTTTAACACACTCAAAAATGAATACCCAGAGTTAGGCGGAAATTATGAAGTCCTTCATCATAGCCAACTTTTGCAAGAGTTGATGGACGCAGGAAAAATTACGGTTCAAGGCGGTGCTTACAAAGGAAAGAAAATCACTTTTCATGATCCTTGTTATTTGGGAAGAGCGAATAATGTATATGAGGCACCTCGACAAGTCATTATGCGATTAGATAGTTTAATGACCGAAATGAAGCGAAGCAGAGCTAACGGATTGTGTTGTGGTGCCGGTGGAGCGCAAATGTTTAAAGAACCTGAAAATGGAAAAAAGGACATCAACATGGAAAGATCGGAAGAAGCTTTAGCCTTGTTTCCTGATACTATTGCTGTGGCTTGTCCGTTTTGTATGACCATGATGAGTGATGGTGTAAAATTGAATGAAAAGGAAGATTCAGTAAAAGTGAAAGACATTGCTGAGATGATTGCTGAAGCGATGGATTTGTAAAACTACTTTTAGAAATTATTAAGATTTGGTTAATTAGCTTGTAATGGATTTTTTTCTATAATAGAAAATGTCAATAATCGTTTTTGAAATTATTAAGTGATGAAAGGAGTTTGCAAATAGAGTAATTAACATTTCTTATTCGCATATCTCCTGGCATTCAATACATTAACCCTTCTTATTCAACCTTAAAACACACTAAATTAGTAGGTTATAGCCTATTTTGAGAGCCCCAATAAATCATGAAAATAGATGGATGAATCTTGATTTTCATCTCGTATTTTCAAAAAATGATTGATTACATTCAATTACCTTTGCCCCAAACCCGTTTACCCTATTATGCCAAAAAAATCCGTTCAAGCCTTTAAAGATGTTTTGCTAGAGGTGGGTGGTATTTCAGATTTTACAATTCGTTTTTTTAAAGAAGGTTTTAAGCCCCGCTACGAATGGACAGAATTTGGTCGCCAATGTTTTATTATTGGCTACAAGACATTACCGCTGGTTGGTGTCACCGCTTTTATTATGGGACTGGTACTTACGGTCCAAAGTCGACCCACCTTAGAAGAGTTTGGTGCCGAATCGTATTTGCCAGCAATGGTTGCATTGTCGGTTATCCGTGAAATTGGTCCCGTGATCACGGCACTTATTTGTGCTGGTAAGATTGGGTCGAGCATTGGTGCAGAATTGGGTTCCATGAAAGTGACTGAACAAATTGACGCTATGGAAGTGAGTGGAACCAATCCATTTAAATATTTAGTGGTGACACGTGTGGCTGCATGTACGTTGATGCTCCCTTTATTGGTCATCATTGCTGATTTGATTTCACTTTATGCTGCCTATATTGGTGTGAATATAAAGGATGTGGTGAGCATCGATTTATTCTTCAGTCAGGTTTTTAATTCTTTGGTTTTTGGAGATGTGCTTCCTGCACTCATTAAAACATATTTCTTCGGATTCGCAATAGGCATCATTGGTTGTTATAAAGGATACAATTCAATGAAAGGAACGGAAGGGGTTGGAATAGCAGCTAACTCGGCAGTAGTCGTTTCCTCATTGGTGGTATTTATTCTTGACTTAATTGCGGTGCAAATCGCAGAAATAATGGGACTCACGTAATATGGAAACAAACGTGATTCATCAACTTCCAAAACCAGTCGATCCAAAAGCAGAATCTGTAGTTGAGATAAAAGATTTATATAAATCTTTTGGCTCGAATCACGTTCTACGTGGATTTAACTTAAATCTAAAAAAAGGTGAAAACTTAGTTGTGCTTGGTAAGTCGGGTTCCGGAAAATCCGTTTTGATTAAATGCATGGTGGGATTATTAACTCCCGATAAAGGAATTGTTGAAGTATTTGGAAAAAATATTCCAACCTTAGATCGCGATGAACTGGATCATATTAGAGTGAAAATTGGATTCCTTTTTCAAAGTTCAGCGCTGTATGATTCCATGACCGTTCGTGAAAATTTAGAATTTCCTCTTCGTCGACATTGGATCAGTAAAACGCGTGAGGAAGTAGATGAATTAGTATTAGAAGCGTTGGACAACGTAGGTCTAAAAGATGCAATCGATTTAATGCCTTCTGAACTTTCGGGCGGTATGAGAAAGCGAATTGGATTAGCAAGAACGTTAATTCTCAAACCCGATATTATTCTTTACGATGAACCTACCACTGGATTAGATCCCATCACCAGTAGAGAAATAAGTAATTTAATTGTCGAAATTCAACATAAGTATAATACGTCGTCCATCATCATTACACACGATATGGCCTGCGCTAAAATCGTTTCAAATCGTGTTATGATTTTAGTGAATGGTATTAAATTTACCGAAGGTACTTATGATGAATTGAACAACTCAACAGACCCTCAAATCAAACCTTTCTTTGAATAAAAATGGAAAAAGCTGCAAATAAAGTCAAACTTGGAATCTTTGTGTTGACGGGAACAATTCTTCTAATTGTTTCTTTATACCTCATCGGTTCTAAGCAAAATATCTTCAATAAAACGTTGTCTATATACGTTCGTTTTAATAATGTGAATGGATTAATAGCGGGCAATAATGTTCGATTTGCGGGTATTACCATCGGTACCATTAATGAAGTAACTATTGAAAGTGATACTGCTGTATTGGTAGAGATGGTCATTCGTGAAGATGCGATGCGCTACATTCGTAAAAAGTCAATTGCTGAAATTGGTTCTGATGGGTTGATGGGAAATAAGTTGATTAATGTTTCCACTTTAGATGCTAACTCCCCTTTTGTAGTTGAGAATGATACGATATCAAGTCAGGGTTCAGTGGCTACCGATGAAATGATGCGCACATTAAATACAACAAACAACAACGTATTAGACATTACCCACGATTTAAAAACCATTACCAAACGTATTACAGAAAGTAAGCCCCTTTGGGATTTATTATCGGATTCCGTTCCGTATGCGAATTTTCGTCGCACCTTGCTGAGTATTGAAAATGCATCACATTCCGCTGTGAACATGACCAAAGATGCAGAAGCATTATTAGATGAGATTAAAAAAGGTCAAGGCATGGCTGGTAAAATTCTAGCTGACGATTCTGTTGCTAAAAACTTTGAAGTAACTGTTGAAAATTTAAAAGCAGCAACGGACACAGCAAAATTAGCACTCCATCACATGCATGAGTTTATGGAAGACTTAAATATCACCCCAGGACCGTTAGGCGTTTTAGCACGTGATACTGCGATGGCATTGGATATGAAATCATTTTTTGCGAATTTGAATTTAAGTACTCAACTGTTAAATGAAAACTTAAAGGCCATGCAAAGTAATTTTTTATTTAGAAAATACTTTAAAAACAAGGCTAAAGAAGATAAAAAGGCGCAACCATAATTAACAAAACTGATATTTCTCATTTTTTTTGGTTGCAAAAGTCACCAACATATTAGTGGTTCCATGTTTTCTTTGTAACATGGCTACACATTCATTAAAATCAAGCAAAGCGGCATCTTTTCTAAAAGTGATTGCCAATCCAACCCGAATTGAAATCATCACGCTCCTAGCTCCCAAAAAGAAATTATCGGTGAATCAATTATGTTCTAAACTCAATATTGAACAATCGTTGGTATCTCACCATTTAATACCAATTCCTAGTATATTTTAGTTCAACCCTGCGACGTATTTTTTTACCAAGACGATTTTAAAAAATAGTTGCATAGCCTTAGTCTACGGAACTATTTTTTTAAGAAGTATTGGTGAAAAAGAGTCCCGATAGCTATCGCATAGGCGTCAGGCTTAAATAATACAATTCGATAAAAATTCAACTAGTTTTCCTCGTAAACAATGGAATTTTTCTAGTCAATAAAACTGAACAGATTACGCCTAGGAAAAAAATTAAGTATGATATTGATAAGCCCGCCCGCCATAAAATTGGATAAAATCCAATTTTATGGCGGGCGGGCAATATTAAGGGGGGTGAATTCTTGTAGGGGCGCATTGCAATGCGCCCCTACATTCTAGGTTTTCGACCCTTAATATTTCTGAAAAACATTCTTTAAACCAAAAATTAGCTTGACGCCTATGCGATAGCTATCGGGAGAGAAACAGTGCGAGAGCGGTGTTACTTTCTCTGTTTTTCTTTTTTCACATGCTTGAAAAGCACGTACTTTTTTTCAATTAGCAGACTATTCGTCTAAGTTTAACATAAATCATTTTTCAAATGGCATCTGTATATATTCTTTATTCCACAAAAATTGACCGATATTATGTCGGTAGTTGTTTAGATCTTTCGGAAAGATTAAATCAACACAACAGCAAATTCTTTAGTTCAGCATTTACCATTCAATCGGACGACTGGAATTTATTCTTTTCTATTGATGATTTATTATACCAACAAGCCAGAAATATAGAAGCACACATTAAAAACATGAAGAGTCGGAAATATATTTTGCATCTAAAAAAATATACTGACTTAACACTTGAACTAAGGAAAAAATTCCAATAAGGATGGCGGCCCCGATAGCCTTTATGTTTTCAAAAACGGTCATTTATAAGTATGAAATTTAGTTGAAAAAATGGTCTCTTTGACAGCTTCTTTTTTAAAATAATATTGTTTAATCGTTCAGTCCTTTTATTACTTCACTAACTAATCTAAACCGCTCAACCAACGTATCGCCACTATCTCTTACTTGATACATTGAATTAATTTCTAATTCTGAAAAGCCCTTTAAACGGCTTACTAAAATTTGGTTTAATTTAATTGATAATTCCTGATTGCCCGATGCGATGTTTTTAATTTGTCTGCCAAGTAATCGTGCAGATGCAAGGGTTAATTCAAAATCGTCTTTTATTAAATCTTCGTGTACAACGCCTTCAAACAATTGGTCTCCACCTATTTCTCCGTAATTCTCTAATAGAAAATAAAAATCTTCTAAATCCTTCGCCCTTCTATCAGGCTTTTCGTAAAACGCAATTAATTTTAACACGCATAAGCCGGGAAGAGTAACAACTTTAAATGCGCCTTCCACAATTTCGGCATAAGCCACCGCTTCTTTTGTTCCATATACAGAAAGTTCGGTAGGCGGATTTTCTAACAATACTTCTCCATCTTTTTCTATACCACCAAAAGGAATTAAATCAATTGTTCCGTTAAAGTAAAAACGATAAGGTTCTTCCTCGTCTCTTGTGAATCCATAGGTTTCAACTAAATCTTTTACAAGGGTTTTGTATTGCTCGTGTTCATTTATGTAAATGCAAAAATCAACATCTTCGGTAGTTCGTTTCTCGCCAAGTGCAATATGGTCTGTCCATAAATCTCTTGCTCGTGCGCCAATTAAATAGTAGTCGATACCGTACTTTTTAAAAGCCAGTTCCAACACTTCAAAAGTCTCTTTAAGACCTTCGTTTTTTAATCGCTCAAAATTTTTCTGTAAAAAGCTCATTGTATATTTTTTGTGCTGTTTCAATACAGCGATGGTCGCCTGTATTCATTAAATCGGTATAAATTAATAAAGGTGGAACTGTATTGTCGTTTACTTCATCGTGCTTCCAAAATTTTTTATACACCTTAACATTTCCTTTCGGGTCAGGAATTAATCTGTAATGCTTTATCAATTCGTTTCTTGTTTCGAGCGTATAAAGTGTAAGTACAGCAGGTTTTAAATAATCGGTAAATAAATTTCCGGCTGGTTCGCCACCCCACCATGTTTTACCTTGTTTTATCGGCAACCTTTTCCAATTTACAAAATCTTCTTCTTTTAAAAATCGGAATGTTCCTATTTCTAATTCGGGCTTTAATTTTTCTGCATACTTTATCATCCAAGTATTCATCAAGTCTTTTTTATTGGTTAGTTTATATTCGTCTTTATTCATTTTTAAAATAAAGCCTTTTTCTTTTAACCCATTTAAAATGTAATTAACATTGCCTAAAGCTATTTCTGCTCGGTTTGCAATTTCACGATACGGAACATTAATCAATGTTTCATCACGTAAGAAATCGAACAAAACTTTTAATCCTGTTTTCGTAAAAGCACGATTAATTTTTTCTTTCTGTTCGGGAAGGGTTTTATTTGCATCAATCCACAACAAATTTTTTCCAAATTTCAGCCAAATATTTCCGTTGGCTTCCAAATATGCAATGTTGTGATTCCGTAACTCTTCTTTTATTTTAGGGAAAATGTGGTCGGCAATAATAATTAGCGGAGCTTGGTCTTTTGCCAATTTATAGATTAAGGGCAAATGAATAGTGCGTAAGTTGTTTTTAACCTCTGCGTTCAGCTTTATGATATTGTCGTGATAGGTAAGTTCTATTTGCCCATCCAATCTATTATTCGCCCCCTTTTGGTCAATAGGCATCCACTTGCCTTTTATTTGGGCAGTTCTTTGGAGGTTTTCCAAAGCTGTTGTAGCTATATTGTTTTCTTTCATTTTCTCTTTACTTATCACGTTCACGGTTTCGTGAACGCACAAATGTAGTGAACACTGATTGGAATTCAAAGTTTGTACACTCTTTATCCTTGTTCACGTTTTCGTGGACGATTAACACTCAACGCTAATTTCGCAATTAGGATGAAAAAAAGTGCGGAACTTCAAAGAGATTAAACGGTCGTTTTTTGAATTAAAACACCGATTTCCAATTACGAGAATTCATCAGGTTTATAAGTGATTGAAAATCATCAATTAAGTTCGATAATCCTAATCCGTAAGGTACGAAACAGTCCCGATAGATATCGGGAGAGAAACAGTGCGAGAGCGCTGTTACTCACACTGTTTTTCTTCACTCTCGTTTTCGCTCTATGAAGATTTTTATTTCTGCGAAATCTCCATTTTATCCTAAAATATCATTTTTCGCTTGTCCATAAATATTAATTCTATAAACCCTTTTTCTAAAACTATAATAACATGTTCGACTTTCAAAAACTTGAAGTTTACAAAAAAGCAAAACAATTTCATTTAACGTGTAAAGATGTAATTCTAACACGACCGCTTGATCAGTATGTAAAAGACCAATTAGGACGAGCTTCTTTTTGTGTGCCCTTAAACATAGCAGAAGGCTCTGGCAAATTTTCAAAAGCCGATAGAAGAAATTATTTTACTACTTCTCGGGCATCAGCGATGGAATGTGTTGCAATTGCAGATATTCTAGCTAAAACAAGTGTGTTAAATAAAAATGAATTTGAAGATATAATACTTCAAGCTATTGAATTATCAAGGATGCTTTATGCGATGATAAAGAATTTATTATAAGAGCATTTTTTACTATACAAAAAAACGCTCTCACTCTGCTTGCCCTGCAGCGAATTCTGCTGCATGGGTTTCTCGCTCTGTTAAACAAAGTCGTGCTTCATTTAGTGTTCCCTTAGATATTACGGAATGCTCAAAAAAAATTCTAATGAAGGCAAGAAAATGTCCTTTACACATGGGTCTAAAAAGAACACACATTAACAACAAGCTTGTCAAAATTCGGTTTTAGGCTTTGGTTGGGGGATCTTTGCTTTGTAATTAAAAACAACAGCTATGAAATCAACAACTCATTATCATTTACTGCTCGACATGAGCGGCAGCATGTCTTCTTTGCGCAAGATTACGCTTGAATCTGTAAATAGTCAGATGCAGGCCACTCGTAAGACCCAAGAAATCCATCCCGACCAAGAAATCAAGGTTTCACTTTATACTTTTAATGATACTACATATCCTGTTTTTAGAAGTTTGAATCCATATCAATTACCTACATTAAATCATAATCAATATCAACCTGAAGGTTGTACAGCATTACTAGATGCTATCGGCCTTAGCATTGCTGACGTTGAAAAATCGATGGCTGAAAGGGACGATGCAGTAATGGTCATCATCACAGATGGAGAAGAAAACGCTTCGCAAGGCTATAACTTCAAACAAATCGCCAATAAAATTGCTGTTCTCAAAAAAAGCGAGCGATGGGTCTTTAGCTTTTTAGGAGCGGATATTGACGCTTGGCAAACGGCACGCCACTTAAACATAAATCGCGAGGAAGTACGATCTTTTAATAAAAATCAAACCAAAGAAACTTTTGAAGAGCTAAGTAGATCCATGGATGATTATATCATTGCAAAGAAAAACGGAACTTCGACGAAAGAATTTTTAAGAAAACAATAACGACCCTCCGATTTTTG
>JANOPQ010000238.1:0-6548 GCA_031421935.1 Bacteroidota bacterium
GATAAAACACTTTTCCTCCATTATCAATAAAATTTTGTATTTGAGTCTGTAGTCCCGTGAAATTATTGTTTCCGAAAAAACACAGCCAATCGTACCCGTTTATTGAGTCAATACAGGTTGAAGTAAAACCAGAAGGCAGTGTACTAAGTGAGGTGCTATTTACAATTACCGTATGCCCATTAGCAGCCATTGCATTTATTAATTGTGGTTCTGCAGTATTATACCCAGGGCTATTCATGATATATATTCTATCTCCTAAACAACTATCGGAAGTGATACAAAGTAACAATATAATATATAAATATTTATTTATTATATTGATGCCATTGATGTTAACAATTTCTTGATTTGTAAAAATTAATTTTTTATCTATTGATATCATTTTTTTCTTAAATTGTTAGATGTGATAAATTGACTCTGTAAATTTAGTTTTAGAATATTGAAATATTGCAGATCACCTATTCGATTTAAAAATCCAACAGTTAATTTAATCAAATGTGAAAATAAATCTCCAATTCTCCAAATTTGAAGAAAAACACCCTATTCCCTCTAAAAAAAGTAAGAAGGCCAAGTCAAAAAGAGTAGAGCTTAACGAGCGCCCTTCTTAAACCCCTCAATGGCATTCCTAGTAAAATCCGAAAGTACCAACCTCCCACTCATCCCCGCACGTTCTGCTAATAAAACATCCCAATGCTCCGTCCCCAACCAAAAAGCTTTTTTCAATAGCATCATTGCTTCCGGATTGCTTGCTGCTAGTGTCGTGGCTAATTTATCAACCGCCTGATCTAACTCTTCAAACGATTCGAAAATGTCGGTGTATAATCCTTTTTCTTTTGCCCAACTTGCGTCTTTCCAAGTGGTGGCGTCGATGCTGAGTTGAGTGAATGCAGAAGTGCCCATCTTACGCTCTACTGCCGGACCCACCACAAACGGACCAATGCCCACAGCAAGTTCGCTGAGCTTGATGGCTGCGTTGGTGTGCGCTATGGTATAATCAGCAGCGCTGGCGAGTCCTACGCCTCCTCCTACTGCCTTGCCTTGCACACGAGCAAGAACAAACTTGGGCGCTTTGCGAATGGCATTGATAACGGCTGCGAATCCACTGAAAAAGTATGTGCCCGTTTCTAAATCGTTGATGGAAATTAATTCGTCGAAGGAAGCTCCAGCACAAAAAGCTTTGTCGCCCTCACTTTTTAAAACGATGACTTTTGCTTCATCATCATTTCCTTCCTTTTCAATAGTTGATGCCAGTTCGCGTAATAAAGTTCCCGGCAAGGAATTGCTTTGTGGATGAGAAAATGTAATGGTGCAAATTCCGTTGTTGGTTGCTGTATTTATTTTTCCTGTCGACATAAATATAATTGTAATGTTTGTTGTATTATTCTAAATTCTCAATTAAGCGCTCTTCCTAAAAAATTCTTAATTCTGATCCCGATAGCTATCGGGACTTAATTCACAATTCTTAACGCCCAATTCTGAATTCATAATTCTTAATTCTGAATTTTTTTCTTCACCATCGTAAGTATCGTCGCAATTGCAACGGTTTCTCCGGTCTCGTCGTACACATCCACCAACCATTTCACAATCCCTTTAGCAATGTCTTCTTCGGTTTTCTTCTCCGTGTCTACTTTTTCTTTTACAGTTAATCGTACGCCAATGGTCATGCCCGGATAAACGGGTTTGGTAAAACGACATTCTTCTAACCCGTAGTTGAGCATCACAGGACCTTTTTTCGCATCTACAAATAATCCAGCGGCTTTGCTCAATACAAAGTAGCCATGTGCAACACGTTGGGTGAAGATGGTTCCTTCTAAACTGGTGGAATCCATATGCGCGTAGAAATTGTCGCCGCTCACATTCGCGAAGTTGACGATATCGGCTTCACTAACGCTATGCTTAGCCGTAATTAAGGTTTCGCCAACCTCGAGCTCTTCAAAATGTTTTTTGAAAGGATGAACATCTTTTTCAATTTGTTTGGCTCCGTTCTGATAAACTCCTGTAATCGCAGAGACCATCGTAGGTGATCCTTGCAGCGCAACGCGTTGTAGATAATGGAAAATTCCGCGCTTTCCGCCCATCTCCTCTCCACCGCCTGCTCGTCCAGGACCTCCATGCGTCAACATCGGCATCGGCGATCCATGACCTGTACTTTCCTTTGCACATTCGTTGTTCAATACTAAAATTCTTCCGTGCATACTCGCAGCACCCAATACATATTCGCGTGCAACTTTTGCATCGGCAGTAATGATGCTGCTTACCAACGAACCTAATCCCATTTTAGCGAGTTCTATGGCATCTTCGGTGGTTTTGTAAGGCATCAGTGTGGATACAGGTCCAAACGCTTCTACCGAGTGACAATCGGTGTATTTAAACGGATCTTTGTTCAACATTAAAATGGGTGAAAAGAAAGCGCCACGCTCGGTATCTGCACCTTTCACATCCATTTTGTCAAGTGAACCATAAACGATTTCTTGTTGCTTCGAAAGTTGTTCTACTCGATCTCGTACTTCTTTCACTTGATCTTTGGAAGCTAATGATCCCATGCGCACGCCTTCTACATTCGGATCGCCCATAACAGTACTCGCCAAGCGTTTTCCTAATGCAATTTGTACATCTTCTATTCTATTTTCTGGAACCATAATGCGTCGCACGGCAGTACATTTTTGTCCAGCCTTCACCGTAATTTCTCTTTGCACTTCTTTGATGAAAATTTCAAACTCGGGCATTTCAGGAGTGACATCTGTACCCAATACCATGCAGTTTAACGAATCTGCTTCTAAATTAAATGGTACGGATTCATTGATGATTCGTGGATGCGCTTTCAACATTTTTCCAGTACTCGCAGATCCTGTGAACGTCACCACGTCTTGTGAAATGACATGATCTAAAATTCCATTCGCCGAACCGCAAATTAATTGCAGACTCCCTTCTGGTAAAATTTTGGACGCAACAATTTCGCGTACTACCGCTTCCGTTAGGAAACATGTAATGGTGGCTGGCTTCACTACCGCCGGAACTCCTGCCATTAAATTCACTGCAATTTTTTCTAACATCCCCCACACTGGAAAATTAAATGCGTTGATGTGTATGGCAACTCCTTCTTTAGGAACACAGATATGATGTCCCATGAAAGTTCCGTTTTTTCCTAAGCTTACGGGATCGCCTTCGAGGCAAAATGTTTCATTGGGAAATTGTCGGCGCAAACTGCTATTGGCAAATAAATTTCCGATTCCGCCTTCAATATCAATCCACGAATCGATGCGTGTGGCACCTGTTGCCCATGAAATTTTATAAAATTCTTCTTTCTTCTCCATGAGATTCAAAGCCAATGCCTTCAACATGCGTCCGCGTTCGTGAAAAGTCATTTTTCTTAATGCCGTACCGCCTATAGTTCTGCCATAATCGAGCATCATTCCAAAGTCGAGGCCCTTGCTACTTGCTGATGCGATTTCAGACCCGTTAATGGCATTGTATAAAACTTGTCCGTTCTCGGTGCCAGCTACCCATTTTCCGCAATAATAATTCTGAAGTTGTTTCATCTCTAATTTTTAATAACTACAAAAATAGTTTATTCCATCTATCTAATTTCAGTAAAAATAGGGAGGTTGGGTTGCTTTTGGTTGGGGGTAGATGGGTTTATAAATGAAAAAGGAAGGTTGTGAATCAGTTAATTAATCGTGTTAATGAAATTTTCAGGTCGTCTTTTATAGGTTTCAGCTCCGATTAATTGCATTTCGGCAAGATGTGATTCTAGATCCCCTTTCACTTACTTTATTTTGCAAATTGGAGTGAGGAAGGAAAAATTGATGAATAATGAAGCGTATGTTAAGATGGTTCCTGATGAAATAATTAAAAGTAATGATGGGTCAGGATTTGTTATGCGCAGTAAGGATCTTTTTATGTCAAAAGTAAATACCTTTAGTCCCTCGCTTTCTATGAAGGATACAAAAATTGTTTTAACAAATAAGTTGCGCGATGGATGGTTGCTCCTGGTGGGAATTCCATTGGTAGCTTTTATTCTTACTTTTTTGTTTTATTCAGATGAATGGTTGACCTATGGAAATAGTTTTGCCTATTGTTATTTTACCAAGCTAACTACCACTACCATTATTTGGTACATTAATCGTGAAGTTTTATTGTATTTCCGTCGACGCTTTCCGTCGATTGAAAATATTGCTAAACGTATTTTTTTGCAGTTAAGCACGAGTATTGTTGTTACTACACTTATTTCGCTAGCGACTACTCAACTTTATGCGCTAACAAATTATTGGAATCGACCCATCACTTGGCAGGATACGATTTATAATTTAGTTCTCTCTTATTTGTTTGTGTTGATTGTATCTGGAATTTATGAAACGGTTTATTATTTCGCCCATTGGCGGTTGAGTGTGAAGGAAGCGGAAGAGTTGAAAAAGGCTAATTTACAGAGCCAATTTGAGTCGTTGAAGAGTCAGGTGAGTCCGCACTTTTTGTTTAATTCGCTCAATACTTTATCTTCCTTAATTGAAGAAAATCCCGATATGGCGGTGAAGTTTGTGAATCAATTATCAAAAGTATATCGCTATTTATTGCAGAGCAACGAAAAGGAATTGACATCACTGAAAGATGAAATTGATTTTTTAGATTCCTACATCTTTCTCTTAAAAACACGTTTTGGCGAAGGCTTTACAGTGAAGATGGATGTGTCGGATGAATTACTTGCAACCTTAATTCCACCTCTCACCTTGCAAATATTAGTAGAGAATGCGGTTAAGCATAATGTCGTTTCTATCCATAAACCATTAAATATTACGATTGCTTCGCTCGAAAGTGGAACCATTGCAGTTGTAAATAATTTACAAAAGAAAACAATCAATGTCGCATCTACAGGTATGGGATTAGCGAATATTGTTGCGAAGTATCGTCTTTTGAATAAACCATCCATCCGAATTGAAGAAGGTTCAAATGAATTTTCGGTTACCTTACCTATAATATAAATTGCTATGAGAGTACTTATTATTGAAGATGAAAGTTTAGCTGCAAAGCGCATCATGAAAATGGTGAATGAACAAGAACCCGACTTTGTCATTGAGGGTGTAATGGACAGCATCGAATCGTCTGTCGCTTGGTTAAATGCCAATCCGCATCCCGATTTGATCTTGATGGATATCGAGCTCGCCGATGGACAAAGTTTCGAAATATTTAATCAGGTGGATGTCACCAGTACCATCATCTTCACCACGGCATACGATGAGTTTGCCATTCGCGCTTTTAAAGTGAATAGCATCGATTACCTCCTAAAACCCATCGACCCTGAAGAGTTAAAAAGAAGTTTTGATAAGTTCAAAGAGCTACACAAAGCATCCATCACCTCACCCAAGTTAGACTTAGACATGATCGTCACTGCGCTCCGAGGTAAAGAGCAAGTTTATAAGCAACGTTTCCTCGTAAAGCAAGGACAACGTTTAATTCCCATCGATATGCATGAAATTGCATTTTTCTATACCGAAGATAAAGTGAGCTTTATTAAAACGTTTGGTGAGCAACGTTACATCGTCGATCATTCGCTGGATGAATTAGAATTATTGTTGGATCCCAATACTTTTTTCAGAGCAAATCGTCAATACATAGTAACGCCCAAGTGCTTGGATGGGATTCATTCGCATTTTAATGGGAAGCTAAAAATCAACATGAAACCCAACAACGGCGATGAAGTGTTTGTGAGTCGAGAGAAAGCAGCGGATTTTAAGAAGTGGCTCGGGGAATTGTGATTTTTATTCACATTGTTACATTTTCTTACATTCGAATTTTTACTTGCTAAAGGGTTTTGGATGTTAGATTTTAGATGTTAGAGGTTGGATTGGTTGCGAGGCATTGCGATTAGATTTTTTATCGAAATGGAAATCCCGAAGGGATAACATTATTATAGAAAATAAATAGCGTCCTACCACCCAAAAACCCTGAAAGGGTGACATAAATAATTTGATTCGTTATGTAAATTTATTTTCATTGCAATAATAAAAGCGTTCGGGAAAACGCTGACTGGTTCGCAGCAAATAATTTCACCCTATCAGGGTTCTGTTCTTTTATTCTATTAAATTTTTATAATCATTTCACCCTTTCATGGTTTGATTTTGGAATTAATACAATGTTTAGTTGTTGGTTAAATGCTTCTAATCTCGCTCCGTGTTTCTCCGTTTTGGAATTAATACAATGTTTAGTCGATGGTTAAATGCTTCTAATCTCTCTCCGTGTTTCTCCGTGCAATCTCTGTGCCTCCGTGGTTTAAGAAAGATTTTATAGGAATCGTTTTGTAAATTTATTTTCCATTTATTTAAAATTGTTCTGGAAAATATGCTGACTTGTTCGCAGCAAATAATTTCACCCTTTCAGGGTTTTGTTTTTTCATTGTATTAAATTTTTATAATATTTTCACCCTTTCAGGGTTGGATTTTGGAATTATTACAATGTTTAGTCGATGGTTAAATGCTTCTAATCTCTCTCCGTGTTTCTCCGTGCAATCTCTGTGCCTCCGTGGTTTAAGAAAGATTTTATAGGAATCGTTTTGT
>JANOPQ010000239.1:0-9256 GCA_031421935.1 Bacteroidota bacterium
GCACTTCGTGAAGTTTGCTATGACAATTTAGACGAGGATCCAAATAGTCAGGCGAACCTCTGCGAATGGTACTCGTGAATAATGTTATTCCTTTTTGAGCAACTTCTACGGAAGCTGTTTTATGTTCAGCAATGATAACAATATTGGGTCCGCTGATGGTGAGTCGAGGATCTTGCGATGGTGTTTTCTTAAAACCACGTGTAATCATAATTCGCACATGCACTTTATCGGTCATCTGATTTGCATCGAGCGTACGTTGAATTTTTGCTTTCAAATCTGCTTTCGTCATTTTTAAATCCAAACCAACACTTGCTGCTGCGCTCCATAATCGATTTAGATGTTGATCTAAAAAAACCAATACACCATCATACAATCTTACGGCTTCCCAAATTCCATCCCCGACTAAATAGCCACTATCGAACACCGAAATTTTAGCTTCTGCACGCGGAAACAATTCATCGTTGATCGATATTAAAATAGAATCATTACGCGAATCATGTTCTGCGGTATGAGTACCAGTTAACATAAAAGTAAATTAACAAGAAATTTTATCGACACGCAATTGATGACGACCTCCTTCAAAGGCAACGGTCACGAATGCCTCCACCATTTCTCGCGCTACATCATCACTCACAAATCGAGCGGGGATACACAAAATATTTGCATTATTATGTTGACGTGCCAAGGAAGCAATTTCTGGTGTCCAACACAAAGCCGCACGAATACCAGCATGCTTATTTGCCGTCATACAAACACCGTTTGCACTTCCGCAAAGAAGAATACCACGACCTTCCGACTCGGCTTCCACGGCCGAAGCCACGGCATGTGCATAGTCGGGGTAATCGGTACTTGTTGCACTGTTAGTCCCATGATCTGTATAACTGTGTCCGAGCGAAGTTAAATACTCCTTCACTACTTCTTTCATTTCATATCCGGCATGATCGGAACCTATGTGGAAATTCATTTCTATTTTATTTTTAATAATTATTTACTCAACAACAATTTTCTCCGAAACAAAATAGTTGCCCTGTTGAACATCTAACAAATAGAGTCCTTTTGAAAATGAACTAATATCAATCTTCACTTTTAACTCTTCGGAATATTTATACTCTTGACTCCAAACAATTTTTCCTTGTACATCTCTTAACTTCATTTGAAGCGGAGCATTGTCTTTCATTTTCAACTCAACATTTAATTGTTGCGTAGCAGGATTGGGGTAGATGGAAGATATCACATCTTCTTGCTGCGCATTAATAATTCCTGTTGTTGTTCCTGTTTCAAAAGTAAAGCGAGTGGAAAAATAACCTGCTGTAGTGCCATTATAACTACGCACTCTCCAATAATAACGAGTATTGGGATTTAATGCAGGAATTTGTTGCGAAGTATTTGTTAATCCCGATTGATTAAAGACAGTACTTGCACCGCTAAAAGATATGGTGGTTGCTACTTGTAATTGATAGTTATTTGCATTAGCAATGGGTAACCAGTTAAACACAGGATTTAAGAATGTGTTGGTTGCAGAATCAACAGGTGTAACTAAAGTCACTGCACCGGTAAGTGTGGTAAATTTCCAAACGTTTGAATAGACGCTTTCGTGTCCACCATTTGTTGATTTGACCCTCCAAAAATACGTAGCAGAACCAGGAAGTGTGGTAGCGCTCACCGAAGTTGTGCCCGATGTTTTTTCAAGCGTGATCGTATTAAATAATGAATCGGTAGAAAATTGAATAGTGTACATCACCGCAGTGGGTACTGCGGTCCAACTAAAAAATTGAGAATTGCTAATGTTCACAGAATTATCAGCTGGAGCTACTAATGATGGCGCTGCAGGAATTGTGTCATTCACTCCTATATACGTAACAAACATCGAAATTTTTTGAAGTGGGATATCGTTAGCATCACGAGGTGATAAAACAATCGTATCTACCACCGACATTCCGGTAGTAACTTTTCCATACACAGTATAATTACCATCTAAAAAAGTGGCGGGAGCAACACAAATATAAAATTGAGAATTTGCACTGTTAATATTTGCATCTCTTGCGGCACCTAAAATTCCGCGAAGATGGCGTACCGTACTGAATTCGGCATTTACCGTTGGCTGCCATGGTTGACCTTGTCCCCATGTACTCATGGGTCCGCTAATGGTATTGGGATCGCCACCTTGAATCACAAATCCAGGAACGACACGATGAAAAGCGGTGCTATCAAAAAACTGTGTGCCAACTAAACTATCGAACATTTGCACATGATTGGGTGCGATGAGTGGATACAGTTCGACTGTAAAAGTTCCTAGTAAAGCGGTATCGCGATAGGTTACAATTTGATAAATAGGTTTATCGATTCCTTGAGCTGATAAATCACAAGCTGATAAGCAAAAGAGTAGACAGAGAGAGAGTAAGAATTTTTTCATGTTCTAAAAGTACTAAAATTTGAATAAAAGTCAGGATGAGAAACAAATTTTTCACCTTATCGCTTGATTTCATACATTTTACTTGGTAAGCCAGCTCCTTATTTCTACCAATATTATTAAGAATAAATGCTAAAATCAAGTATAATTCGATGTGATTACCGTCCTATTTGTGGAAAAAGCCAATTCAGATTCCTCTCTAGAACTTTTTTTCTTCTGGAGCGTACAAGTACGATCTAATTTAACAAAATGAAAAAGTTTACTCAAATCTTTATCAGCGTACTATTGTTGCTTTACGTTTCAAATGGTGCACAAGCCCAATTGATTTATCCTGGAACAGTGGATACACTTACCGGTGTAGAAATGGTGTTTGATTTTTCGGCACAAGGCATTGCTAACGATTATCCGGATGCTGCAGCTCGTGCATTTCGCGATGCTCGCGGACAAATTCAAATGATTGCAAGCCATTATGATTGCTATCGATTAAAAGGTACCGACTTCACCACGCTTACCCGCGATTATGCTAACGGCCCTGTATATACGTCATCGTTAAATGCAACCTATTTAAATTTTAATCAAAATTTATGGATTGCTGCTCCTTATACCACTGACGGAGTAAATATACATTCGTTAGTACATGCAGAGTTTAACGGACCTACCACATCAAACTGGCACAATGCCATTACCTATGCTTCTTCAAACGATACTGGAAAAACATATACACAAGTTGCTTCGCCCAATCATTTAGTGTGGGCATTGCCTTATACTTATTTAGCGGGGAGTGGTCCGTGTGGATACTTTGGTCCGAGCAATATTGTGCACAACCCAGCGGATGGATATTACTATTGTTTAATTAGTCTTCAAGACCGAGGAATCCAATTAACCGGTACTGGATTAATTCGCACGAATAATCTTGCGGATCCATTAAGTTGGAGAGGATGGGATGGAACCGGCTTTAATGCGACGCTGGGAAATCCATATGCTCCCGGATTCACGGGCCCAACAGGACATACATTAACTCCGTTAAATGATTTGAATGATAACATCGGAACAATGAGTGAGAGTTTAACTTTCAACACCTACTTTAATAAATGGATGCTGGTTGGTTCCTCTCAACAAACTATAAATGGATCCACTGTGTATGGATTTTTCTATTCCTTATCAGATGATTTAATTCATTGGTCATTTCGCAAACTCATCAAGCAAATGCCTATTAGCTGGTCACAAAGCAGCTATCCAAAAGTGTTGTATCCATCTATCATTGATCCAACGGATACATCCAGAAACTTTACATATAGCGGGCAGGAGGTTTACATGTATTATACTAAAATGAATAGTAATACAGATCGTGACTTAGTAAGAATGAAAATTCGATTCAATAAACAAACCATCACCCCAACATTCACCATTAATTCAACCACAGAAAATACAACCACAGCTCTAGATGCAAACTATGGTGACGGAAGTGCTATTTCTCGTGTTGCAGGAAATACATCTTTAACCCTACGATCTGTTATATTAGAATCAAATGCAAGACCTCCGTATTATAATGATAGTATTTTTACTGTCAACTTTAACATTCCGGGAGCCGGTGCGCAAACGATTTCATTAAGTGCTAATTTACCAGAAATAAAATACCCCATTTTGTTTAATGGATTTTCACAACCTGGAGCTGTTGCGAATACTGCATCCTTTGGTGATCAAGTAAACTCCACGATGATGATGAATATTAATTGCAACAACAAGAGTGGATTTTTAGTCAATGGAATAAATACAACATTACAAGGACTTGCCATTTATAATGCATCCAATGCAGCCATTAATATTTATGATGGAAGTGCCAATCAAGTAAAAGGTTGTTTCCTTGGAATGACAAGCACCGGAATACGAAATGCAACTTATCCCGAGCTGAACATTGAAGGTATTGACATTGGAGGAAGTGGTACAGACGCCTCACCCAATAACATCATTGGCGGTACTACAAATGCAGATCGAAATGTAATTGCGGGCGGAATTATTATTCGCGGAAATGCAAGTTCTGGAAATAAAATTTACGGAAATTATATTGGAACCGACATTACAGGCGATACTGCCATCGATAGAAATTCAGCGGGAATTCAATTATATGATAGTGCATCCTACAATGAAATTGGTGGCGTTAATGCCAACATGGGAAACTTAATTTCTGGTAATGATGATTATGGCATTGTCATGTATGGAACTCAAACTTCTTATAATTCTGTGCTTAATAATTACATTGGTGTAAAATCCGATTTGCAAACTGCACTCGACAATGGTTTATATTCCATCCGAATTTATTCGGGTGCACATCACAATCAAATTGGTTCGTCGGCTGCGAGCAATGTAATTGGACCTGCAGCTACGGCACTCATTATTATTGATGATAGTCCATACAATACGGTACAAAACAATTTCATTGGTACCGATGCTACATTAACAACTGACTTAGGAATAAATGATGCAGCCATTGTTATTGATGGCACTCCTTCCAATTACAACACTATTGGTGGAACAGGCATTAATGAAAGTAATATCATTGCGAATAGTTTAGCGGGTATTGTTACCACCAATGGAGGATATAGCAATCGTTTTTTAAGCAATCGTTTTATAAACATTGACGAAATGTCAATCGATTTAAAAGGAGATGGAGTGAGTAACAACGACAATTTAGATCCAGATCCAACGACAGGAGCCGCTAACAATTATTTACAAAATTTTCCAGAGATGTTTGATGCCGACAGTGTAGCTGGCGGAGTTCGAGTTTGCGGAGAATTAAATAGTAATATCAATGAAACTTTTATTTTACAGATTTACAAAAGTGAAAATCAAACCTCCTCCACATTTGGAGCAGGTGAAGAGTTAATCGGTTCTTTGAATGTAACTACTGCCAGCAATGGTATCGTTCAATTTTCAACCATCATCAACACGCCCGTTAACAGTGGAGATTATATTTCCGTTTCAGCTACCGACAGCAGTGGAAACACTTCGGAGATTGGCGAAAACTGGATAATTGGCAATGGAAGTAATTTAAATCCAACATTTATTTGGCTTAGCGCAACATCTATTCCTGAAAACTCTGCAATGGGAACAGTGATTGGGACCTTTACAGGACAAGATCCTGATTTATGCGACACGCATACATTTGCATTGGCAAGTGGATCTCAATCACAAGGAAATAGTTCGTTCCAAATTGTAGGAAATGAGTTACGTGTAAACGGAAGTTACAATTTCGAAATTCAAAATAATTATAATTTACGTGTGCGATGTACTGATCAAAGTGGAGGCTATTACGAAAAAACTTGGCCCATTACTATTTCGAATGTCAATGAAGCGCCTAATAGTCTCAACTTAACTGGAAATACCGTTGCAGAAAATCAGATCATTGGAACGAATGTAGGATTACTCTCTTCCGTTGATCCAGATGCCGGCGCTACTACTTTCACCTATTCTTTGGTAACCGGTGCAAACAGCCAACACAACTCCTCTTTTAGCATTGTTAATAATCAACTCAAAACGGCAGCCATATTAGATGCTGATACAACACCGCAATTATTTATAAGAGTTAGAACTACAGATGCTGGTGGATTGTATTATGAGAATATGTTTACTGTTGGAGTAACCGGAATTAATGAGCCTCCAACTGGAGTAACGGCGAGTTCAAATTCGATTCCTGAAAATCTTCCTTCCAATTCAACAGTAGCTGTTCTTGATGCTGTAGATCCTGATGTAAACGACACGCACATATTTACATTGGTGAGTGGAACAGGAAGTACGAATAATAATTTGTTTACCGTACAAGGTTCCAATCTGCGTGCAAGCGCTCCTTTCGATTTTGAAACTGCTACTCCATTATCTATTCGTGTGCGTACAGTTGATCCACAAGGTTTAGCTTATGAAGAAGTAATTGCACTGACTGTAAGTAATGTGAATGAAACGCCAACGAATTTATCATTGGCTACAAGTAGCACAAACGAAAATCAAACCATTGGAACTATGGTTTCTACTCTTTCAACTTCTGACATAGACGCAGGTGATACACATGTTTATAGTTTGGTGACTGGCACAGGAAGTACCAACAACACTTCCTTTACAATTTCCAATGGACAACTCCTCACTGCTGCTGTTTTAGATTATGAAATAACGCCTACCATGAGCATTCGAATTAGAACTACAGACGCAGGTGGATTAAGTTATGACAAAACGCAAACGATCACCTTGCAAAATACGAATGATGCGCCAACTGCCATCACGCTTTCTGCAAATGCGATTAATGAGAATCAAACATCGGGAACCACCATTGGAAATATCACAAACACGGATCAAGATGTTGTTGACTCGCATACTTATTCACTAGTGTCGGGTTCGGGTGATACACACAATGCATTATTTACGATTAACACAACGCAACTGATGAGTGCTTCCAATTTCGATTTCGAAACACAGCCAAGCTTATCTATACGACTACGTGTTACTGATAGTCAGGGAGCGATGTATGAATCAATAAAAAGCATACAAGTAAATAACATCAACGAAACTCCGTTAACCATGAGTATCAATCACGATACGATTAGTGAAAATTTACCTGCCGGAACTTTGGTAGCAAATTTAACAACGACAGATACGGATGTAAGTGACACACATACCTATCAATTTACGACAGGACCTGGAAGTACAGACAATGGATCCTTCACTATTTCAGGAAGTACATTAATGACTGCTCAATCTTTCGATTTTGAAACACAAAGTTTGTATTCTGTCCGTATCCGAGCAACGGATGCAGGTGGATTGAGTATTGACAGTGCCTATAGCATTAGCATTATTGATGTCAATGAATCTGTTTCATCTATCTTGGAAGCAAATACAAGTGTTGGATTTGAAATCGCTCCAAATCCGGTACAAGAGAATGTGTCGATTCGTTCTAAAACAAAAATGGATGTCATTCGCATCTACAATGGATTAGGAGAATTGGTCTATGATGAAAAATTAAATGACATGCACCAAACAAACATTCCATGTAAAAATTATGCGCGCGGAATGTATACGATCTTGATCATTGATTCGAACAAAAATCAATATTTTAGGAAAGTGGTGTTGAATTAATTTTAGCCGAATATATGTCAATGCTCCTCGTGAAAATTCCGGAATTAGTTGATGCAAAATTTTATATAAATATACTGCTATAAAAGTAAAATAATGATATAACAGAAGGTGCAAGTGCGCTTCATCTAGATATTGAATCATTGAATTTTATTCATGATATGATGGGACACTGTTTTTCTTAAAAAATTAATTTCATTACTCATAGTGCTTAGCAAAAGAGAACGCTGATGACACGGATTCGACGGATCTTCTCGGATTTATTCGCAGGAAAAAAGTATAAATCGTTTTATTTAGAAATATTTTTCAACTACTTCCCTTTCTTAAAATCGGCCCAGCTCATTTTCTTGTAAATATCATCGCCGTAATAGATAAGAATTTCGGAAAGTACTTTTGCTTCGAGGAAAAAAGGAATAGCATCGATGATTTGATCTTGCTCATCCAGGATGGTAAGGCTTGGTAACACAAAATTATTTTTTGTGAATTGCAAAGTGAGTGGATGAAACGGGAATTTATCTTGAGGCAACTTTTGATACAAACTATCATTCCAAAACAATGGCTTTTTCAGTTCGGGGTTGAAATCTACCAAATCGAATTTCTTTAGTGGATTTATCAGAAGCGAATCGGTAAAAACACCGCGTTCCATCACTTGACATGAATTACACCAATAGGTATGCATAAAAACTAATTTCTTTTTTAAGCCTTTATAGTTTCCATCAAAAACATTTTCGGGGAAGAGCCAATTCAATCGCAACAATTTTTCACTAATCGTTGAATCGCGAAAAGCGATATTAAAGGCTGCAGTAAAATCCTCCAAGGAAGTATTACGATATACATTTTCCAATGTAAAAACTAGTATGGGTTCTATCTTCTCTCGATCGAGATAACCGGGCGCTAATAATTTTATTTGGAATTCATTTTTCTTCGCATCATAACCATTTAAAAACAGTGTGCTTGGGTACATTAATTTTCCTTGCAATAATTCAATGGCTAAAGGATGTGGCGTTTTAGGAGCAGTAGAGGTGGGTTTATATTCTTTTCCTTGAAAGATAACGGTATCTTTTCCTTCGGCATCAAATTTCACTGAATAAAAATTCTGATTCAAATAAAATGCAATAGAAGAATCAGAATATGTGGTTGCCATCATGCGCTTGCACCAGCCACACCAGTCCGTGTAAAAATCAAGTAGAATGGGTTTGGGTTGTTTTTTTACAGCCTCTTGGGCTTCCTTTAAGGTCATCCATCTCACTAAGCTTGTCTCTTTTTTTTGAGCCGATACTTGAGGGGTGAAATATAAAAATGCAATGAGAAGTAGGAGTTTCGCCTTGGTCATATTTTAATCTATATTTTACAAAGATATAAAGGGGGAAAAGAACTATTCCTATAAATTGATGAAATAAATACCATTGGGGATAAAAAAGGATTGGAACATTAAAATTCCTAGCCTCTTCCCAAATGTCATTAAGTTAAGCATTAAGATGCCGAAGGCATCACATGTTTATAGAAATACCAAATACAAGTATATTTTAGTCCTATCTTCCTCCCGATAGCGTTCGCATTAGCGTAAGGCTAATTTAAAGGTTTAGCAAAAATTTGCAAATAGCAGTCGCTAAATCCAATATGTAGAGACGCCATTAATGGCGTCTCTACACGAATTAACCCACACAATAGAGCCCGCCTTCCATAAAATTAGATTTCATCCAATCTTATGGAAGGCGGGCACTTTTT
>JANOPQ010000240.1:0-5372 GCA_031421935.1 Bacteroidota bacterium
TTCATTTTCCAATATTTTTTCATTGAGTAAATAATCTTTAGTCATTTGAATTCCCATTAACTTAGTTCCTGCCGGTGATCGCACCAAGGTGAGAAACAATCCGCATCCCGTTAAAATAAGAATGGATGATACGACCGTGTTCACTTTTGTCTCTGGATTTCTGAAACCCGTAAAAAAATAAACAGGAAGAAATACAAATAATAAAATGAGCAATGATGTTAGTGCCATCATATTGGCTCCTGGCCAAAACATAATTTTAAACAGAATTCCCAGTGTCATTAATATTCCCGCGAATGTGCCTAATCCGATCAGTACCTTGTTCTTCGTTTCCTTCTGTTCTTTTATTTTCAATAAAAATAATAGAGGAAGAAAAACAAAACTCATCCCACCAATTCCCAATACAATTCCTACCGCTGCTCCGGGCATATGCAAGAACTTTAATATAATTCCGAGCGTGAGAAAGGAGGCTGCTACCAGTCCGCTCACCAACATTGTTTTTTTCATGACGTAATAATTTTTAAATGTAAGCAGAGAGATGGTTTCCTCTTCAATTTCTCTTAACTCATTCTTGTAGAATTTTTTTATGGTAGAGAAATAAAATTGCTCGAAGTCTCCGTTTTCTTCGAGTTCTTGTTCAATGATGCAACAAATATGATCCAGGAGATTTGACTGCAGGTCCTCCAGCTCTACGCCATTACGTCTAATGTCGTTGAGTATAAAATCAATTTGCTTTTCGTTGAGGCAATACATTTATGCAATATCTGTTTTGATATCCAATAGAAATTTCATGGTACTCATGAAATCGGCAAACTCCGAAATTTTTTCCTTCGAAACATTCTTTCCCTTCGGACTTAACGAATAATATTTTCGAACGCGTTTGCCGATGTATTCTGTTTCTGTAGTTAGAATTCCATCCGCTTCTAATGCGTGCAAAGAAGGATACAAAGCTCCTTCCGTTAATTGAATTCTATCATGGGTTAATTCTTTCACACGCTGCGTAATTTCATACCCATACATTCTTTTATTGTCTTTCAACAATTTTAAGATGATGGTTTTTAATGTGCCTTTTATGAGTTCTGATGAGTAAATCATGTTGCAAATATTAATTTGATAACGCAAATATACATCAGATTCTTATGTATTGGACAATTTGGTATATAAATTTTCATATTAATTTGATTAACAATTAAATAAATTGACATCTGGGTATGTAAAATCATATACAAGCCTGTTTTCTAGGCAAAAAAACACATCTAACAAAAGTATTTTTTACATAGGTCCCCCAACCACAATATCAAAGGAAAGGAATTCGTTAGAGAAGTAGTTAAGTGGTTCTTTAGAGTTAGAATTAGAGTACGATTGATTAGATAAAAGGGGCTGAATGCATTGTGAAAATCACAAGGTGTTTGGTCCTTTTTTTACCCTTTGTATTGACAATTTAACTTTTTTACTCCCCCCTTCAAGATTTAACCTTGTGTAAACTTTAGTGCTACGAAAATGGACACTTCCATCTAACAAAGATTTAGGAAACTTTCAGTTATAAAGAAGAGAACTCGATGTGCTGGCCGAGAGAACTCGATGTGCTGGCAGAGGGAACTCGATGTACTAGCTGAGGGAACTCGAAGCCAAAAAAGAAGGCCTCCGAAACCGAAGACCTTCTAACCTAACCAATCAACAACCCTATTGATGGAAAATATTTAAATAAATACTCTAATGAGAACATGACAAAGGTGGGGGTAAGAGCATGAAACAAAGGTGAAGTGTTTATGACGACAGGATGAGGTCAGCCATCAAAGATTAAATTATTACATTTGACAACACAATATGTTTGAAATCTGATCCTATTCATCAGTGGACAGAAAAGGGAAATAGCACTTCTTAACTCTTTTTAAATTATAGAGCGAAAGATATCGATTTTGAGGCAAAATAGACCGTAACGAATTACTTGTCTCTACGTATAAGAAAAACTTGAGAAAATACTATGCAACGCATTCATAAACTACTGGTCGCTAATAGAGGTGAAATTGCTATTCGTGCACTTCGTGCTGCTGCCGAATTAGGTATCCGTACTGTCGCCATTTACACTTATGAAGATCGATATTCTTTACATCGATATAAAGCGGATGAAGCGTACCAAATCGGGAAAGATACGGAACCACTAAAACCTTACCTTGATATTGAAAAGATCATTGCGGTGGCGAAGGAAAATCAAGTACATGCCATCCATCCCGGATATGGATTTTTGTCGGAGAATGTAACTTTTGCTCGACGATGTCGCGAAGAAGGAATTATTTTCGTTGGACCGTCGCCGGAAGCGATGGAACAACTGGGGGACAAGGTCGCCAGTAAATTAGTAGCAAAAAAAGCGGGCGTTCCCGTCATTGAAGATAATCAAATTCCACTAAAATCCGTTCAAGATGCGAAATCCGAATCTTTACGGATAGGCTTCCCCGTTATATTGAAAGCAAGTGCTGGAGGTGGCGGTCGAGGAATGCGTGTAATTCGAAAAGTAGAAGAATTAGAAAAAGCATTTGATGAAGCTCGACGCGAAGCAGGAAATGCTTTTGGAGATGATACCATCTTCATTGAAAAATTTATCGAAGATCCGAAACATATAGAAGTACAAATTTTAGGTGATCAGCATGGCAATATCGTGCATTTGTATGAACGGGATTGTTCTGTGCAACGACGATTTCAAAAAGTAGTTGAGATTGCTCCTGCTCCCAGCTTAAAACAAACTACAAAAGATAAATTATACGAATATGCATTGGCGATCACGCGCTATGTGAAGTATGACAATGCAGGAACCGTCGAATTTTTAGTGGACTCGGATGAGAATATTTATTTCATTGAAGTTAATCCACGTATTCAGGTGGAGCATACCGTAACAGAACAAGTGACAGGTTACGATATTGTTTGCGCGCAAATTCATATTGCAGATGGAGCCGCATTGAATTCACCGATGATTGAGATTTATTCTCAAGCTGATATTCAATGCCGGGGGTTTGCAATACAATGCCGTATCACAACTGAAGATCCCGAAAATGATTTTAAGCCCGACTTTGGTACCATCATCGCCTATCGAAATGCTGGGGGAAATAGCATCCGCATCGATGAAGGAAGTTCCTATCAAGGCGTAAAAGTTTCACCATTCTTTGATTCGATGCTAGTGAAGATTACAGCACAGGGCAGAACATTAGCAGGAGCAAGTCGAAGAATGCATCGAACCTTGACCGAATTTCGAATTCGTGGAGTAAAGACGAACATTCCCTTTTTAGAAAATGTAATTAATCATCCTGTTTTTCAAAGTGGAGAAGCGACGGTAAAGTTCATCGAAAAATATCCTGAGCTTTTTAACTTTCGAAAAAAGCAAGATAGCGGAACTCGTGTACTTCGGTACGTCGCTAACGTTATTGTGAATGGAAATCCCGATGTGACCAAGATGGATCCTTCACGTACATTTGATCTGCCTCGATTGCCTACTTCAATAATAAGCGGACCTCCACGGGCTGGAACGAAACAAAAGCTGGATGATATGGGTCCAGAAAAATTTGCACACTGGCTTTCATCCGAAAAGAAAGTTAAGTTCACCGACACCACTTACCGTGACGCACATCAATCGTTACTGGCAACAAGAGTTCGTACAAATGATTTTTTACAAGTAGCGCGCAACTATGCATTGCATCATCCCCAAACTTTTAGTATGGAAGTCTGGGGCGGTGCTACGTTTGATGTAGCCTTGCGTTTCCTACATGAATGTCCATGGAAGAGATTACAACTGCTACGAGAAGCTATTCCCAATATTTGTTTGCAGATGCTGATTCGAGGCAACAATGCCATTGGCTATTCTGCATATCCCAATAATTTAGTAGAGAGTTTTATTGAACAGAGTTGGAAAAACGGGGTGGATGTATTTCGAATTTTCGATTCATTGAATTGGACCAAGTCGATGGAAGTAAGCATCAACGCCGTGCGCGAACGTACGGGTGGAATTGCAGAAGCTTGCATCAGCTATACTGGAGATATTTTAGATCCGAAGAAAACGAAATACAATTTAAACTATTATTTAGATTTAGCAAAAGACTTAGAAGATAAAGGCGCGCATATTCTTTGCATTAAAGATATGGCAGGATTGTTAAAACCGTATTCGGCTACTTTACTCATTGAAGAATTAAAAAAATCAGTTTCGCTACCCATCCATCTTCACACGCATGATACTTCATCCATTCAAGCCGCTACTTATTTGAAAGCGATTGAAGCGGGTGTGGATGTTATAGATGTTGCCCTTGCTTCCATGAGCGGTCTTACCTCTCAACCAAATTTTAATAGCATAGTAGAAGCATTACGAAACACAAAACATGAAGTAGATCACGATGTAACACATCTTAACCAACATAGTAATTATTGGGAACGTGTGCGCGATTATTACTATCCATTTGAAAGTGGTTTGATGGCTGGTACTGCAGAAGTATATGACCATGAAATTCCAGGTGGACAATATTCTAACCTTCGCCCGCAAGCCATTTCCCTCGGTCTTGGTGACAAAATGGAAGAAATAAAACAAGCTTATACAGACGTCAATCAACTTTTTGGCGATATCGTAAAAGTAACACCAAGCTCGAAAGTGGTTGGAGATATGGCGCTGTTTATGGTGAGTAATAACCTAACCAAAGAAGAAATTTTTACGAAAGGCGATTCCATCAGTTTTCCTTCTAGTGTAAAAAGTTTCTTTAAAGGAGATATTGGACAAGCGCCGGGAGGATTTCCAAAAGAACTTCAAAAAATTGTGTTGAAAGATGAAATCCCATATACTGATTTACCCAATGCACATTTACTTCCTATTGAATTGGATGCGGCATACAACAATTTCAAAGAAAAATTTGGAATGCAATTATCGTTTCTTGATTTTCTGAGTTGGCAATTTTATCCGAAAGTATTTGAAGACTATCTCCTCTTCGTAAAAGAATTTGGTGATGTTAGTAAGCTCCCTACTCCTACTTTTTTCTTTGGAATGAAAAACAACGAAGAGATCATGGTAGAGATCGGAAAAGGGAAAAAGATTTTAATACGTCTTTTATATGTGAGTGATGTAGATGAAAAAGGAAAACGAATTGTTTATTTCCGACTCAATGGTCAAACACGTTCGATAGAAGTGTTGGATAAAAAAGCAAATGTTCAGAAAATAAGTCATGCTAAAGCGAGTGGTGAACATCAAATAGGAACACCACTGCAAAGATTTTACTCAGTAATCCTTGCAGAGGTGTACCTATTTGATGTTCACCGCTTGCTTTTGCATGGCTTATTTTCTGAATATTCGCTTTTTTGTCGAGTATTTCAATGGAACGCGTTTGTCCATTGAGTCGGAAATAAAC
>JANOPQ010000241.1:0-2532 GCA_031421935.1 Bacteroidota bacterium
CAGCGGTAACCGCACCAAGTGCTCCTAAAGTAGCAACTAAAATGGTTCCATAGCCTCTGTTTTTTATATTCATACTTTCACTTACAATGGTGATTCCTGCACCGAGTTCCCCCGCTAATCCAACTCCCGCCAAAAAACGAATGATGGCATAACTAATCGTGTCATCAACAAAAGCATTTGCAATGTTGCTAACTGAGTAGAGTAAGATGGATCCAAATAAAACAGTTTTTCTTCCTTTCTTGTCGCCAATGATTCCGGTTAATACACCTCCAACCATCATTCCAGCCATCTGAATTGCTAATAGAAATTCTCCTTGATGTGATAGTTCAATTCCAGATAAACCTAATTCTTTTAAGCTAGGAACCCTATAAATATTGAATAAAAACAGGTCAAATGCATCTACAAAAAATCCAAGTCCAGCCACTAACACGGCAAGGTTAAAGGGAGATTTGTGTAACTGATCGCTCATAATTGGCTAAACTATAAAAAATTTCTTGCTATGATCACCTAATATAGCGACAGTTAGATAAATTCTGTGGTTAGGCGTCAAGGATATTTATCGTATTAACTTCGTTTTTGATTAAATTTGCACTGATTTATTAACTTGTTTTAATTCTAATCAACCTAAAATATAATACCATGAAAAAATTAATTTTAAGTGCATTTGTCATTATTGGATTATGTACTAGTATTCAAGCGCAAGGATTGAAAACACCAGCGCCATCTCCAACTCAAACCATTAAACAAGATTTCGGTTTAGGATTTATTGAAGTAAATTATTCGCGCCCTAGTATGAAAGGAAGAGTCATCTTTGGTGATCTGGTTCCATTTAATACAGTATGGAGAACTGGAGCCAATAGTGCTACTACTATTACATTTTCGGATACAACCATGATTGCAGGAAAGAAAGTGAATCCAGGAAAGTATGGCTTATTAACTATTCCTGGTGCCACAGAGTGGACAATAATTGTTTCAAGTAATACTACGGTAACAAGTCCAGAAGATTATAAAATGGAAGAAGATGTGGTTCTTGTGAAGTCTGCTGTAACCGCTTTAAAAGATAAAGTCGAGACATTCTCCATTAATGTTGGGAATATTTCATCTACCACCTGCGACATTCAATTAGCTTGGGGAAATACACAAGTGAACATGCCAATTTCAGTAGAACTTGATGCCCGTATTATGAAAGATATTGAGCGTTATGTTGTCAAAGATACTCGCCCTTATAGCGCTGCAGCAAATTATTATGTTGAAAATGGTAAGGATATGAAGCAAGCTTTAGCTTGGTACGATAAAGCGATTGAAAGTAATCCTAAAGCCTATTGGAATGTTCATGCTAAAGCGAAGTGTTATGCTAAAATGGGCATGATTAAAGAAGCCATAGAGACAGCAAATAAGTCAATTGCTATTGCAAAGGAAGCAAAGGATGATAATTATGTTAGCTTGAACGAAAAATTAATTAAATCATTAAAATAAAAATTTTAATTGCCATCAACTAAAAAGCCTAGGGTTTCAATCCTAGGCTTTTTAATTGGTTTTTGTTTTATGTTTTATTTCAATACTTCACCTTTAAACGTTGCCGACATCGTGAGCTTGACATTAAAGCTATGATCTATTGAATCTGTTGTAAATCCTTTAAGGTTCACTTTAAATTTAGTTTGCTTAAAATAGTTTATCAACTCTACGTCTTGAACATCTAAAAATATTTCTGTTTGCCCTCCCGTAGGAACCGGATCTTTTCCAGCAAATTCAATAAGGGAAGAGCCCGATAAATTACTAATTTCACTTTTAATCTTAGTAACTAAATCAAAGGTGTAGGGATTGGGATCTGTATCTTCTATTTCAAGTTTTATGGCTGTTACTTTAATCGACTTTAAATTGTCAACTCCAACTCCTTGACCAGAAACAAGTCCTTGTATATCACTTTCAAATTCAAGCACGCCTAATTCAATGTCACCTTGAATGTTCGTCGGATCCACAGTAATAGTGGCTGTAGCGTAATTATTTGAAAAACTAAATCCTGTCAAACTTTCATCATCGCATGAAGTAGTGAGCGAAATTAGTATGAATACCAATGCCAAGCTAAATAGATTTTTCATGGTTTTATTTATTAAATTTTGATGCAAGTTAAAACTATTTTCAGAAATATCAAAGTTGATAGTTGTCTATGTTGAATTTAGAGACCTTTTAGGCGCTAAATTTAATAGAAATGCGATAAAAATTACTAAAAAACAGCCAATTAAATTGAGCCATAAGAAGGATATGGTATCAGAAAGGTAAATGGCAATAATGATAGCTTCAGTAAGTAGGGCAGCAATAAAAACAGATCGTCCATTGATGGATTTTAGGAATAATGCCACCATAAAGATCCCGAGAATGGTTCCATAAAATAGAGATCCTAATATATTTACGGCTTCGATGAGTGAACCTAATTTCCCTGCTATGGAAGCCACTAAAATGGAAAATATTCCCCAACCAAAGGTATAAAATCGTGAGAGAAAGAGATTCTTTTTGTCAGTACGGGCTTTCGGT
>JANOPQ010000242.1:0-13861 GCA_031421935.1 Bacteroidota bacterium
CAATGGGGTATAATTGATACCAAATTAGCTTGTATCGATTAGTTAAATCTCTAAAATCTCCTTGGACTTTTGTCAAATAAATTGTGCGATCTTTATGTCGTCTTTTTGCTTAACGCGGCCAAAGCGTCTTATAAAACCGAAGAAATTTTATTGAACAATTCAATAAAATCTTTCTGTAATTTTTGTCCTTTATCGTTTGTATAATATTGATGCAGTTGCAAGCTTAATTCCTCTTTGCTTAAAGATGGATCCTTTTTCAGATTCATGTACCAATTTTGAATTTCCTTGGGTCGAGGTCCCCAACTAAATAAAAAATCTCCGGTCTCTGAATGAAATGCGATTATCTTTGGAATAGCCTTACTCCCATCGGTTAAAAATTGATTCATCAACTCTAGATTTTCATCTCTCAATAAATAGAAGTCCATGAGTTTCCCTTTCGATTCATCTACCATTTTATGGATATAGGGAATACTTTGAGATGCATCTCCACACCAACCTTCTGTTAAAATTAAAAAGGAGATGGGTATTGGAAGTTGATCAATATGCGATTTTAATTCCTCAGAAACTATTGCGGTCTTGTCAAGTCGCTTCATCCTTTGTCTGTTAAGTGGTGCTTTTTGAACATGATCTAAACTTTGATCCTCACCAGTCGTTTTCCCTTGCAAAAGCAGGCCGTCTATTAGCGATAGATAGTCGGAATAGCTCATCGCAGCATCCTTTATTTTAATAAATTCAAGTTCCTTTTCCATGGTTCATGCAAAGATAGATGACTTTAAGAATGAAAAATGTATTTTTACCAAACAAAAATCATAGTTTCTAATGAGAGGAATTAATACATTAGACAAAAAAAATGCAATGAACTACGGTGCCACAAAATTCAAACTTATCATACTATTTCTATTTTTAATTCCATCGGTAACCTATACGCAACATCTATTTCTTGAGAAAAAGGAATTCAGAATTTCAACAGGTTTTTTTTATGGCAGTTTTAAGAGTGTATTTGATATGGATGGAGAAAGAAAATTAGCACCCAAAACAATTCATGCGGGAATGAATTTTGCTTTGGCTGTTGGATTTCATTCGCGATGGAATGGGATGCTTAATTTACCTATTATCTATAATAAAGTTACTGGTTACAATGATCCAGGTGGTATTTCAAGCGAAAAAAAAATCGTAAAGCCAGGTGATATCGAACTTGGACTTAAATACTTATTGGTTTCAAATGAGGAATGGAAATCGTGCATTACGGGCTGGCAGAGTTTGGGAACAGCAAAGCGCGATAGATCCACCTTTCTGCATACTGGTTATGCTGATTATAATTCACGAATTTACTTCGATTTGAATTATGTGAAATCACCAAAATGGACAATCGGTGAGTATCTTGGTTTTAACAAACGAAATAAAGACAATAGCGATGAAGTGCATGCTGGTATTACAACTTCATTTTTAATAACTAAAAATTTGTTTTTAGATGCTCGTGGTGATTTAAATTACTCATTGGAAAATCAAAGTAAAAAGCCAGTTAATTATGAATTGGGCCTTTATCATAACAACGCTAGATGGATAAACCTAACGGGGAGTATTCGTTACGAAATGGAAAAGTGGTTCAGTGGTTTCGTGAGTTATACGTTGCCCATCCGAGGGCAGTATGTTTTCAATACCGAAATTATTTCAATAGGTATTACTTTGAAATTGTCCAAATCAAAACATGTTGAATCACCAATCGATTCAACAACTTCCTATACCCAACGTATCAAAATTAATTGAGGAAAGATGGTACAATAAAGAATAGAATTGACATGGCTAGAAAAAAGGTTGCTAATAATCCTAATCCGAATTGTTCTTTCGGATTTAAGGGGTTTGATTCAAATCGAAATGCCAATTGAATCAGTGTTTTTTCCTCTTTCATAATTGTTTTGGTTGTTAGTTAGAAAGGGTAATAATTAATTTCACTATAAGTGTTGAATCATATTGTATCCAATTCCTGCAATGGTAATAATGATAATGAGTATCAATAATTGCACTGCATTTCTTGATTGCTGCAACCAGTGTCTTTGAAACATCCAAAGTAACTTTTGCTGCTGATACCAATTCATATGAACTAGATATTGATTCTGTCCAAATCGATAAGCATTTTCAGTAAGGATTCTATTGATTTGAATTTTTCTTATATTACTGTTCGTATTATTGTTTTTTGAATTTATTTCCATGGAAGTATCATCGTAAAAAAATCCAAAGGGTTTAAATGAAGAATCTTTATCTTCATTTAAATAAATTTTACAATTCTTAATGGTTAGTTTTTCGCCTGGTATAAAGTGGTCGCCTCCATTGTGATAGTAATATCTCACCTTTATTGCCATACTCTTGTTTTTTCTCCTTTAACGGTTTTTCTGTTTAGAAAAAACAAACCTCATTTTCAATAGCATAATTTTAAGCATTATTCTGATTCATACGCCATTATGGATATAATAATACAGTTAATTATTAGAAAAGTGCAAAAACTGAGTTTAAGGCTTAACGAATTAGTAACAACTGGTCTAAATTTCTTCAAATGAATGATCCATGAATTGTATTCATTTATGTAACCGATTGAGGTGTAAATCACGTTTCGTTGCCTATAAACTATGCATATTTGCATAAATTAGAATTAACCGCAAACTTAGTAACCTCTTATGAAGTATTCATCAAATTTAGGACGACAAATTCGAAATGTATGCTTGCTCACTTTTTTCTTATTCGCATGTAATCAACAAGTCGTTGCTGGAGGAGAAAAGCCAGCCTATGAACTTACTTTTAAAATTTCAGGACTGAAGGACTCCATGGTTTACCTTGCTAATTATTATGGGGAAAAGCAATATCTAAAAGATTCCACACATGCCGATGCAAATGGAAATGTAGTTTTTAGAGGAGCAGAAAAACTACCAGGTGGGATTTATCTTTTTGTTTTTCCAGGTAAAACCTATTTTGAAATTTTATTAGACCAAGAACAAACATTTACGATGGAATGTTCAATGTCGAATGTTATTGAAACGATGAAGGTAAATGGTTCTGAAGACAACCGACTTTTTTATGAATATTTAAAATTTATTCAAGAGCGATCAAAAGAAGTTGAACCATTAAAAAATGCACGAAAGAACTTACAAGATCAAAAGCTACCAACCGATTCTATTGAGGCTAATATAAAGAGCATTGATCAAGCTGTGGTAGATTATAAATTAGCATTTATTGGTAAACATCCTGAACGCTTTCTTTCCAGTATTTTTAATGCATCGCAAGATCCAAAAGTACCTGAATTACCATTGAAGAAGGACGGTACTCGTGACTCTGCATTTGCATATTACTATTATCGCGATCATTATTTTGATCAAATTAAATTGAACGACGAGCGTTTATTGCGGAGCCCTATTTATCATAGCAAACTCAGCTACTACATGAAAAATTTGGTGATTAATATTCCAGATTCAATTTACCCAGTGACCGATTCTTTGATCAAATGGGCAAGTGGAAATAAGGAAACCTTTAAGTATATGGTTTGGTTTTTAACCAATACGTATGAAACTTCGAATATCATGGGAATGGAAGCTGTTTTCGTTCACTTAGTAAAAAATTATTATACCAAAGAAAAAGCGTATTGGGTAGATGAAGCAACACTCTTTAAAATTAAAGATCGTGCTCGAATTCTGGAACCTCTTTTATTAGGCAAAGTAGTAAAAAACTTAATTCTTCCTGACTCTAACGGTGTTTATCAAGCACTACATGCAGTGAATGCGCCCTTTACTATTTTATATTTCTGGGATCCAGATTGTGGCCACTGCAAGAAAGTGACACCAAAAGTGAAAGCTTATTACGACAAAGTAAAATCAAAAGGTATAAAAGTTTTTGCAGTTTGTACCGAAGTGGAAATGGAGAAGTGGAAAAAATATATTGCAGAGAATAAATTGGATTGGATTAATGTTGCCGATCCAGAATTGCATAATAACTTCCGTCAGGATTTTGATATTCAAACGACGCCACAAATTTTTATTCTTGATAAAGACAAAAAGATATTAGCTCGTAAATTGGATGAAGATAATATGGAGAAAGTTCTAGACAAGGAATTGGAAAATCTTTCTAAAAAGAAATAGAATTTATTGAAATTATTTGAAGTCGGACCATGTGTCCGACTTCTTTTTTTATGAAGACTTGTGTTTTCTAAATTCTAACCACGATACAATGAGTAAGGCGTAAAATAAACTACCAATGGCAATCATGATGAGATGCCGAGCCCAATTCCAACCTAAGCCAAAGTAAACGCGAGAGGTTCCAATGAGTCCTGCTGTAAATAGAATTTTTCCCCAGTATGAATTGCCTGAAAAAAAAGTTCTCCAAGTAGAAAGAGTAAAAAGTTTTTTGAGATCTACAAACCAAAAAATAAGAGTGATCATTCCAAGTAATGTGCTGATGTACCACATCACGTAACAAGTCCTAATGGGATGGCCTCCTATTTGAATAAATTCAAGGAGAAAGGGAATGCGATGCACCAAATATCCATCGGCATGACTGAATGAATCCCACGCTAAGTGAGATAATATTCCGATGAATGCAGAACTAAAAAATACAATCCAATTCTTTTTAATCCATTCCATAAAAGCAGGATACTCTTCCAATTGAATTCTTTGATGAAAGAAATTTATGCGTTTAATTAAAACAGGAAATAACAATTGATGCCATAGGAAAGCCATGATGAAGGTCATGGGCAAGTTGAAAATAAAAATGCCAAAGAAAGTGTGACTTACATAGGCGGATGGACTCATCCAAATAAAGTATTCAAAATCGGGAATGATACTACCAATGAATAATGCCGTCCAGGATAATGGAAGCTTTTTAAACGGCTTTAAAAGAAGCAAGATGGCAGGATGTGCTGGTGTAAACGGCATGTTAGAGTATACTGAATTCGGTGCGGCGATTTTTAGCCCTTCCTTCCTCTGCATCATTCGATGCAACAGGTTTGGAATCACCGTATCCTTTATACGTCATCCGTGCTGCAGGGATACCTTTTTGAATCAAAAAATTAACAACTGCCCTTGCTCTTTGCTCTGATAAAATTACATTGGCTTTTTTGTCGCCCGTATTATCCGTATGTCCACTTACTTCTATGCGGAGTGTGCCTTGAGCTTTTAAGAATGAAACTAATTTGTTGAGCTCACTACTCGATTCCGTTTTTAATGTAAATTGATTAACATCAAAGAAAATATTTTTCAAAACCATCTTCTCACCAGCTTTTGGTTGCTGAAGATTGATGAGTAAGTCAAATGCGTTTTGCTTTTCATTCGCGGTTTTACATTCAAAATAGTCGGAATAAAACATATAGGTTTCTTTGTTTACATTCAACATGTAATTTTTTCCGGCAGGTAAGCAAGCAAGAAATTCTCCTCGTTTTTTGTCAGTGGTATTGGAGACCATTATTTTTCCTGTTTCTACATCAATGATTTCAAACTGCGCAGATAAAGGATTTCCAGTCACTGCATCCACTACTCTAGCTTTTACATAACTTACTAAAGCGGGCTGTATCTCTTTGTATAAGTCGAAACGATACAAATCTAAATTCCCAAATCCGCCTTGTCGGTTGCTGGAGAAGTAGGCTCGTTTTCCATCGGCACTAACGACTAAACTATTATCATCATGAGCAGTGTTAATGGGGTAACCCAAATTTTTGGGTGATCCCCATCTCCCATTTTCAAGTCTTCTGCTAACAAAAATATCTAATCCTCCCATTCCAGTATGCCCATCGGAACTAAAGTATAATGTTTGATTGTCGGGATGAATAAAAACCGATTCTTCTATGCCTTTTGAGTTGATGGTATCACTGAGGGGAGTTGGATTACTCCATGTCATGTCCGCTTGAAAGGTGCTCGAAAAAATATCATACAACTTACTACGGTCACGTGTATACGTACCTCGAATGAAATACAAGGTTTTGCCATCCGAGCTAAATGAAGGTTGACTTTCCCAAGCCGATGAATTTACAGGTGCTCCAAGGTTGATGGGTTTACTCCAATTTCCATCTGCAGTACGTTGACTTAAATAAATATCACAGCTGCCTAATCCGTCTGGACGATCGCATGCCGTAAAGAAAAGGATGCGTCCATCGGCAGAGATGGAGGGTCCGCCTTCATTCCCCGATGAATTTAATGGAGCTCCAGCGTTTTTAGCGGCGAGCCACGTCGAATCTTTAAGTTTAGCAATGAAAAAATCTTCTTGATGTCCTTCTTGTGCTCGAGGATCTTTTACATCTCGAGTAAATATAATTTCTTGTTGATCGACGGTGAATGATGGAAAATATTCTGCTTCCGGCGTGTTGATCCCTTGTCCGAGGTTGATGGGCTGATAAGGAACAGGATGCTTTACGGCATCCATTGCAAACACACAGTTTTTTATTTTTTGATTGGCTTCACCGATGAATTCTTCACTCAAGTTTTTTGAGAAGTTAATGTAATTCTCAAAATTCACTTGAGCATTTTCATAGTTTGCAAACTTCATTTCTAAATCGCCCACCAACATATTTACTCCTGGTAGATACGAAGGAGAAATCTGTACTACTTTGCGGTAATGTTCTAATGAACTTTTATAATTGCGCCCCTCCAAATAAATCTGACCCAACACCATCCATGCCTCAATAAAATTGGTGTCTTTGCGAATGGCTGATTCCATCAACTTAATCGCCTTTACATCCTGTCTAGAATCGTATTGTTTTTTTCCATCCTCATAATCCCGAATTGCAGATTTATTGGACGAAGAATATTTTCCAGTACCAGGCTGAGCTTTACACTGAATAAATGAAATTACAAAAAAGAAGAAGAGCAATGCCCATTTGACGTTACGAAATTGTAAATTGCTTGTTGAACTTTGCATCCTATTTTGTTTAGATGTGCTTACGGGACGTTTATGATTTTATGCGTTTGTAAAGAAATTTTCCACTTCGGATTTGTTTTTACATAATCAATCATTCCAAGGATGTGGTGATCAAATTTACTGTATTCGGCTTGCAAATAAAGTTTACAATCAGCAGGAACACCTGGTAAAAATTGCTCCGCAAATTGATAGTCGCTCGTATGATTAATTATCACTTTTAATTCATGAGCCATTGAAAGCATTTCAGGTAGTACTGATTTGAACTTTTTGGGTGAAACGCAAATCCAATCCACGATCCCACTTAACAGATATACGCCAGAAGTTTCAATCGCAATTTCGAACCCCTTATCCTTTAATAAACGGGTAAGGGGTATTAAATCGTACATCGCAGGTTCGCCTCCTGTTATAACTACAAATCGTGAAGGGTATTGTGTTGCCTCGTTTACAATAGAGCCAATGGAACGAGCAGGATGTTTTTCGGCATCCCAACTCTCTTTTACATCGCACCATTGACAACCTACATCGCATCCACCTAAACGAATGAAATAAGCAGCACGGCCACTATGAAAACCTTCGCCTTGGATGGTATAAAAAGCTTCCATGACAGGAAGGGATTCGCCCGACTTATTGCTTGACATGAGCGGGGTAGATTCGGTGTTGTGCTGAGAGTAAAGTGTTTTGCAAGAGACCCATGATGGTCATGGGTCCAACTCCTCCTGGAACAGGAGTAATATAGCTGCACTTTTCAGCTACGTTTTTAAAATCGACGTCTCCAGCCAAACGAAATCCGCTTTTTAATTCGGGTGCTTCTACTCTAGTCATTCCTACATCAATAACCACTGCTCCTTCCTTTACCATATCGGCTTTCACAAAATACGGAACTCCAATGGCAGCAATAATAATATCGGCTTGTAAACAAATTTCTTTGAGGTTAACAGTACGGCTATGCGTTAACGTTACCGTGCAATTTCCGGGATTCGTATTTCTGGATAGCAAAATGGAAATGGGTGTTCCTACAATATTACTTCTTCCAATCACTACGCAATGTTTTCCCTTCGTTGGAATATTGTATCGCTGCAGTAATTGCATAATTCCTTTGGGAGTCGCAGGCAAGTAAGTCGGTAATTCCTCGACCATACGACCTAGGTTTACAGGATGAAAACCATCCACATCTTTAGCGGGATCAATGGCTGCAGTGATATGATGAACATTGATGTGCTTTGGTAATGGAAGTTGAACGATAAATCCATCTACCCCATCATCTTCATTTAATTCTTTAATCACTTCGATGAGCTCATCTTCTGTAAAGGAAGCATCAAAACGACGCAATGTGCTCTCAAAACCGACTTCTTTACACGTTCGTATTTTATTTCCCACATAGGTTTCAGAAGCACCATCGTTCCCCACCAACACGGCAACCAAATGTGGAGCACGAAATCCCTGAGCTGTGATAGCATCTACTTCTGCTTTGATCTCTTCCTTGATTCGTTGAGAAGTTTCTTTTCCGTCGATTAAAATCACAATCTTATCAATTTAATTTTTTAAGGTCTTCTTGCAGGCATATTGCGCATCATCTTTTGCGCATTTCCAGTCGTAAACATTTTCATCATCTTGCGCATATCTTCAAATTGCTTTAGCAACTTGTTTACGTCTTGCACCGTTCTTCCGCTTCCACTAGCTACTCTTTTCTTCCTCGGACCACTTAAAATTTCTGGCTTCTCGCGCTCTTCATTCGTCATGGATTGAATGATGGCTTCAATATGTTTAAATGAATCATTATCGATATCAACATCCTTCATGGCTTTGCCCATACCGGGAACCATCGCCATCAAATCTTTTATATTTCCCATCTTTTTAATCTGTTGCAGTTGACCTAAAAAGTCGTTCAGATTAAATTGATTCTTGGCAATCTTCTTTTGTAATTCGGCAGCTGCTTTCTCGTCAAATTGTTCTTGCGCACGCTCTACCAAACTTACGATATCACCCATGCCCAAGATACGATCCGACATCCTGCTTGGATAGAAAATATCCAATGCATCCATCTTCTCACCTGTACCTACAAACTTGATGGGCTTATTCACGACGGATAAAATCGAGATGGCAGCACCACCTCTCGTATCACCGTCTAACTTAGTAAGTACTACACCATCAAAATTGATTCGCTCATTAAACGCTTTGGCTGTATTCACTGCATCCTGACCTGTCATCGCATCAACAACAAACAAAGTTTCTTGAGGCTTGATGGTTTCTTTAAGTCGGGCAATTTCATCCATCATTTGCTCATCCACAGCTAATCGACCTGCGGTATCAATGATGATGGTATTTAATCCTTGTTTTTTTGCATGGTCAATCGCATTACGAGCAATTTTAACAGGATCTGTATTCTCTCTTTCTGAGTATACTTCAACTCCAATTTGTTCTCCTAAAACATGCAATTGATCTATGGCAGCTGGACGATAAACGTCACAAGCCACTAATAAAACCTGACGACCTTTCTTCGATTTTAAATGATTGGCCAGCTTTCCACTCAATGTCGTTTTACCAGATCCTTGTAATCCCGACATCAAAATGATGCTTGGATTCTCTTTTAAGTTGATCTCAGTAACGTCTCCACCCATGAGCGCCGTTAGCTCCTCATGCATGATTTTCACCATCAATTGTCCGGGAGATACTGAAAGCAGTACATCACGACCAATGGCTTTTTCTTTCACAACATCAGTGAAATGCTTGGCTACCTTATAGTTAACATCGGCATCCAAAAGGGCTTTACGAACTTCTTTTAAAGTCTCGGCCACATTAATTTCACTAATCTTCCCCTGCCCCTTCAGCGTTTTGAACGCCCTCTCGAGTTTATCTGATAAATTTTCGAACATTTTTTCTAGTAATGTGCAAATTTAATGAAAAGGGACTATTAAGAGAAAGGGATTTGGAATTAAGTTCAATCGGTTACGAATTACGAATCGATACGAATTTACGAATTACAAATCTTACCAATACGCAAATCCGCGAAAATCAGATTAATCCGTGTAATCAGTGTTCAGTTGATAAATCTATATGCTACTACAGACAACCATAAAAAATCTTAATCATCATAAAAAATCAGTGTGCCATCAATTATTATCGAAACTAAAATCCCTAATTAACAAAAAACATCACCAACCCATAAACACAGGAAACTCCTAACCACAAAATCATATTTACTTTAAAACGATGCATTGCAATTACGGAAAGCGCAATCCAACTTACATTAATAAATTGTAAGTTGGTAGATTCTGTATTTACGAGTAAAACCGCTTCACTCAAATAAATTAAAAAGTTGAACATCACGCCCACTACTGCAGCAGTGACGATATTTAACAACATTTTTACTTTTTCATTGGCTTGTGTTTTTTCAATTAGATGTACACCTATCAAAATAAAGAGAAAGGATGGTAGAAAGGTATAAAAGGTAGTAGTAAAAAGTCCAATTGTTCCTCCCAAAACAGAAGCATTTCCATGATTGAATCCGGCCATATAGCCTACAAAAACCAACACCATAATGAGTGGTCCTGGTGTCGTTTCACCTAGGGCAAGACCATCTATCATTTGCAAAGAGGTTAACCAATGAAATTTTTCAACACCAAACTGTGCAACGTAAGGGAGTACGGCATAAGCACCACCAAAAGTGACAAAGGCAGCTTGCGTAAAGAAGAAGATTAATTTTTTCCAAAAAATAAAATCTTCAGCCATACAGTAAAAGAACACTAGCGGGACCAACCATAATGTAATTCCAATGCAAAGTTGTTTTAAAAAGCGATTCCAAGTAAATCCAGAATGAGGTAAAACAGTATTAGAATTGATCACATAAATGGATTCATCCTCCTCTACTTTTTGTTTCGACGTTGGACTTGATAATGAAGGAATAAATTTTCTGGCAATAAATGCAATACCAATACTTCCTAAGATGATAATTGGAAATGAAATATTCCAAAAATAAATTCCTGCAAAAGCAGTAATAGCAATAATAAAATGTACAGAAGTGAGCAGCGATTTTTTTCCGATTTTGAAAAGTGCCAAAATAACAATGGCAACAACAGCAGGTTTTAATCCAGCAAATATCGCGTATACCCAAGGAATGCTTCCATAAAGACTATAGACATAGCTTAATCCTAAAAGTATAAACATAGATGGTAAAATGAAAAGTAATCCTGCTATGATACCGCCCCTATTTCCGTGCAATAACCAACCCATATAGGTAGCCAATTGCTGTGCTTCGGGACCCGGTAAGAGCATGCAATAGTTGAGCGCATTCATGAATTTTTTTTCTGATATCCATTTCTTTTTCTCCACTAAAAACTCATGCATGATGGATATTTGTCCGGCCGGACCACCAAAGCTAATGAAGCCTAATTTGAGCCAAAATTTAAAGGCTTCTTTTAAACTCGGTTTGTTAGGCATATGATTTCTTTTTGTAAAACTAAAAAAGAATTAACGATTGTCAAATCGATCGTCTTTCTTAGTCAACTTCAAATCTTGCAAGAGCGAAGATTTCACATTGATCTGAAAAAAATAGTTTTGTTGGAAACCAAAAGGTACCCAATTTAAACTCATCTCCCAGCAATGCAAATTACGGTTGATGCCCAGTGAAGTATAACTGAAGTCTTTTTGCTCAAAATCGTACCCTGAATTGTAATTGACTTTCCATGCTGGAGTCAATTGTAAATCGCCACTAAAATTCAAGGTTTGAGTGATTTGATCAGGTGCACCAACATTATTCAAGAAAAAGAAATTGTATCCAACATTTAAACTAAATGGAATAGAAAAATCGTTGTAGGCATCTCGGTTCTCATTAATCTCATTGAGTTCTTCGGACGTACCTTGAGTGGATTTTAACGGCTTTTTACGAGGCAAGATGCTAAAGTTGATACTGAAGTTTCCTGAATTAAATCGGGCTAATTTATTATTTTCCGACCACTCCGTTTTATTGATTCTAACACCATCATCGTTGATGACATAGGGATCAAAAACTCCAAACATGTTTAAGGAGATTCGATCGATAATAGTGGCTCTTCCACTGATGCTAATGGGAGCTAAACGCAATGAATCGGCTGCGAAATTATAGGATGTACTTAAGGCTAAACTCTCTAATAATTTTACTTTTTTAAAAGTTTCTGCTGTATCACTTTTTTGACGCACTTTCATTTCAAAATTATTGTCAAGAGAGAAATTCATCAATGAAGATTTCCCCGCTCCTGGTCCACCAAAAATAGCTCCTTCAAACACAGAATATTTCTGTAAAGTTCCGATAGAATCACTTTGTACTTCTTTATAATAACCGTATTGCTTTTCGCTAAAATCGGGGCGCCATGAAAATCCAATGGTAGGTGTCATAACGTGACGAAATGCTGCAATTTTTCCTTTTTTAAATTGAAGCATTCCATAAATACGTGTATTTATATTGGTGCTAAATGCAAAATCGCGAGCTGCTTTAAATCATCTACGGTATCTACATCAATCGTATTTGTTTCTGAATCCCACTCTTTTTGAATTGTTTTTAAATACCATTTTTCATTGTAAGTTATACCTGGACTCACCGTAAAATATTTGGCAACAGTAAAAGAAGTACTGATTGGAACACTGTGCTGAATTCCGTATCTAAACTGTTCTAAAGATTCTTTCTTGAAAAGCAAAGTGTCTTTAGTGCTGATGGAATTAATGAAAGAAGAGGTTAATCCAACTCCAATTTTCTCATACCATTTTTGTTCACCTATCGCTAGTTTTCTTTTAAAAGGAGTACGTCGGGCTACGTTAAATGTTGCTGCTGGCAGACTCAAATTGATGTCACGTGTTTGATTGTTTTGACTGTGCGATAAACTCACACTTAAATTGATGGGCTTTCCTGTCCAGGCTTTTGACCATGCAATGGAAGATGTAAATGTATTCGTTAAAAAATTGGTTGCATTGGTTAAATTATATTGGTAAAAAGTAGCACTTCCCGCGTTAACATTGGCAGTGAAACTCGTTCCAGGATGTGATTTAGCATCTTGCATATGATTCCATCTTATGAAAAAAGATTTTTCTAAACTATAATCTGGAAATTCAGGTCGACTCACTTTTGTATTCGAATAATTCAACGACATATTCCCATTAAAACGATACTTCCATGCATAATTGGAATAAGCATTTCCGCGCCAGCTTCCTTTAGAATAAATATCACCCGTTAAAGCCAAATCGAAATGGTCATTTAATCCGAGATAATATCCTCCATTCTTTAAAAAGAAACCTAACTGTTGCGACTCACCGTATTGTGGAAAAAGAATTCCAGAAGCTCTACCCTTTTTATTTGGAAAAAATCCAAATGGGATGGCTAAGGGAGTGGGCACATCCATAATGTATAAATCGGCTGGACCTGTAACTACTTTATTATTGGGAATCACTTTAATTTTATTCGACTTCAAATAATAATGCGGATGAGGTGCATCGCACGTTGTATAATAGCCATCTTTAATAAAAGTGCTATTGTCTGGTTGTTTTTTTACTACGGCTCCATGAATATAACTATCTCCATCCTTGGTAGTCACTTCTGTAATCTTACCTTTCTTCGTGTTAAAATTATAACGAATTTGATCGGAATGGAATTCATCTGTTCCTTGTTTAAATAATGGCTTACCAACTATAGTACCTGAAGAATCAGGTGCACCTTTAGAAGAAATCTCTTTCGTGTTAAAATCGATATCGATATAATCAGCCTCCAGTCGGATGTCTTCATAAGTCATCCAAGCTTTTCCGTACAAATAAACCATTCCGGTGTCTAGATCATAAACGATAGAATCCTCGGCATAATAAGAAACCTTCGACTTAAAATCATCCGCCAAAAGCAGTGAATCATTTAAAGGAATGGTGTCCCCAGCTAATATTTTTAAAGAATCTTCCGAACCTGAAATGCTGTCGGATGCATTGATTTTTAGGCTATCTCCTTTGTTTACAATTG
>JANOPQ010000243.1:0-26182 GCA_031421935.1 Bacteroidota bacterium
CTTGCTCTACATCCTTTACCACTGAACGTTGTACAGCTTCACTGAAGACTCGTCGCTGCTCTAAATACTTTGTTTTCTTTGCTTTTTTCGTTTCCATTTTAGGTTGATTTTTTGGTCAACCTATTTCAGTCACGGACATTGTTGGTTCGCGAGGCTTCGCGATTAGATTTTTGAGTCACTACGACCCATAAATTTTAAGCCATTTTAGTTGTTGACCTTTAATTTGGACATATAGCTAAGAAAAGCTTAATTACTAATTCTGAATTCTTAATTCTTAATTCTTAATTAAATGGCTACTTGGTATTCCCTTAACGCTTCGTTTAACGAGGTTTTTTGATCGGTGCTTTGTTTTCTTTTGCCGATGATGAGGGCGCAAGGGACTTGGAAATCGCCTGCAGGAAATTTTTTGGTATACGAGCCAGGAATTACAACGGATCGAGAAGGAACTTTTCCTCTGTATTCAATGGGTTCTGGACCCGAGACATCAATAATTTTTGTGCTTTGTGTTAATACCACATTTGCTCCTAATACCGCTTCCTTTTCTACATGCACACCTTCTACCACAATACAGCGTGAACCGATGAAACAATTATCTTCAATAATCACAGGAGCAGCTTGCACGGGTTCTAACACACCACCAATTCCGACACCACCGCTAAGATGAACGTGCTTACCAATTTGTGCGCAGGAACCTACAGTAGCCCACGTGTCCACCATGGTACCTTCGTCTACATAAGCTCCAATATTTACATACGAAGGCATCAAAATAACGCCTTTGGCTAAATACGATCCGTGTCGCGCTAATCCGTGTGGAACCACACGAACCCCTTGCTTTTCGAAATTCTTTTTCAAGGGAATTTTATCATGAAACTCGAAGGGACCCACTTCGATGGTTTCCATTTTTCGAATCGGGAAATAGAGGATAACTGCCTTTTTCACCCAATCATTCACTATCCAAACGCCATTTATTTGCTCGGCAACGCGTAATTCTCCGGTATCTAAAAGGGCTACCACTTGCTCTATAGTAGCACGAACTTCGCTATCCTGCAATAAGTTCCGATCGTCCCAAACCTTTTCAATGATCTCTTTCATTTGATAAATTCTATAATTAATGGCTCAAAATTACTAAACTTAGCAGAAGCACTGTATTTTTGCGGGATGGGACGATTGATGGCTATTGATTACGGAAAGAAAAGGTGCGGATTAGCGGTCACCGATCCCAGTCAAACCATCGCCACCGCATTAGACACCGTTCCCAGCCATTTGCTCATTGAATACCTTCGAAAATATTTTTCGATTGAAACAGTTGATCAACTCGTAGTGGGTGAACCCAAGCGATTAAATAATTCAGATTCGGAAACAACATTACTTGTTCATCAATTCGTAAAAAATTTGACCAAGCAATTTCCAGAAATGATGATCGTCCTCTACGACGAAAGATTTACATCCAAAATCGCCACACGAAGTTTAATCGAAAGTGGACAAAGCAGAAAAACAAGACAAGACAAATCTGTATTAGACCGCGTAAGTGCGACTATACTTTTGCAAGATTACCTATCCAGCCTTCAATTTAAGAAATGATATATCCCATTGTAGCTTACGGCGACCCCGTGTTGAGAAAAAAAGCAGAGTCAATTAGCAACGACTATCCGAAATTAATGACCATCATCGATAATATGTTTAAAACGATGTACCATAGTCAAGGTGTAGGATTAGCCGCTCCACAGGTGGGTATTTCTATTCGCTTGTTTGTGATTGACTCTACTCCATTTAAGGAAGACGATGAAAGTGCAGATGGATTTAAACGCGTATTTATAAATCCCGAATTGATAAACGAAGAAGGCGACAAATGGAAATTCAACGAAGGATGTTTAAGTATTCCAGGAATTAGAGAAGACATTGAGCGCAAACCTCGACTCACGATTCGCTATCAGGACATGAATTTCGAGACGCATATTGAAGAATTTTCTGGAATAAAAGCAAGAATTATACAGCATGAGTACGATCATTTAGAAGGAATTCTTTTTACTGATAAACTTACTCCACTCAAGAAAACATTATTGAAAGGTAGATTGACGGATATTTCGAAAGGTAAAGTGGATGTTGATTACAAAATGAAATTCAATCAAAAGCGATAGTATGTCGGCTGATAAAAAGATTTTTCTTGTTGGATATATGGGTGCAGGAAAAAGCAGTGTTGGAAAAAAGCTTGCACAATCATTACACTACCGTTTTGTTGATTTAGATGAATTAATAAAAAAGAAAAGTAAAAAATCGATTCCTGAAATTTTCGAATTGGAAGGAGAAGAAATTTTCAGAATCGCAGAACAACAAGCCTTACATAGTTTAAAAGACGAATCGAAAATTGTTGTTGCTACAGGAGGTGGATGTCCGGTTTTTGATAATAATATGGAATGGATGAACGCCCACGGCAAAACTATTTATTTAAATTGCAGTTTGGGTGTGTTATTCCATCGCATTGCGCCACAAAAAAAGCAACGACCATTGATAGCACATTTAGATGATGTGGATATCATGGATTTTATGGTGACGACGTTGAAGGAAAGAAGCGCATATTATGAAAAGGCGGAAATGGTGGTAGATGGGGATAGTAGTGTAGAGATGGTTTGTAAGAGGATTTTAGATCTTACCGAGAAAGACAAGATTCAAGGAAAAAATTTAAATTCTAGCTCTTAAAGTACTGACAACTTAACCGCGGGGGTCGCTACGGTTGCGCGGCGGTCGCGGGGGTCTCAATTAATACTTTTCGGAGTTAAATTAATTCGCTAAGAATAAAAAACTAGAAGCTAGCAGCCAGAAGTTTACCCTGCTGTCGGAACGAAGTGGAGTACTGCAGGGCCAGCAGCTCAAAAGAAACTACCAGTTTTTTTCGATCGAATTTGAGTTAACTTGATACTTCTTAGCTTTCTCTTTTTGCAAATCTTTTTCGTCGTTCTTTAGGGCTTTGAGCATGCGTTCGGCTTCTTCTTTGGAAAGTTTAGGTTGCTTGGGTTCCTGCTTTTTCTGTTCCTCTTTTTTCTGATCTTGCTTGGCTTGATCATCCTTTTGCTGATCTTGCTTTTCTTGATCTTTCTTTTGCTGATCTTTTTTGTCTTGCTGCTGATCTTTTTTCTTTTGATCTTTATTGTCCTTGTTATCCTTGTTGTCTTTGTTTTGATCTTGCTGCTGCTGTTGTTGCTGCAATTTCTTTTGAGCGTAAGACAAATTATAACGAGCATCCTCGTCTTTAGGATTTAGTCGCAATGCTTTTTTATAGGCTTCGATGCTCTCTGCATATTTTTCACTTTTTAAAAGTGAGTTACCCATATTATACATGGCCTTCGACTGCAAATCATTTACATTATTGTTCGCAGAAGCATTTAGGTATTGCTGAGACGCTTCATCAAATTTATTTTGACGATACAATGCATTTCCTAAATTATAACTTCCAATGAATTGCTGCGGTGCTTTCTCTACCGATTTTTTATAGGCCGATTCTGCATTACGATAGCGACCGCCTTCATATTCTGTATTTCCTTCTACAATTTCTTTGCGTTGTGCTTGACTCCATGTTGATGAGCACAAACAAATGAGTAACATCCCTTCTATCTTCATCCTTTTCATTGCTCCTCCTTTTGGTTTACGTTAAACAAATTTAATTTGGCAATCCATTTACTTTTTCGCTCGCCCAATAAAAATTCCATTAACATCAGCAATAAACCCAATCCAATAAAATATTGAAATTGGTTTTCATAGTCGGTGTACATTTTCGCTTTGAATTCTTTTTTATCGAGTGCATTTAATTCTTTTAATACTAAATCAATTCCATCATCGGAATTCGTAGCGCGAATAAATCGTCCGTTGCCGGCGCTGGCAACTTCGTTAAGCATTACGGGATTTAATTTAGTGACGATGGTTTGACCTGCATTGTCTTGCTTGAATCCTACAACAGCACCGTTACTGTAGATGGGAATGGGTCCGCCTTCAGGTGTTCCCATTCCAATAGTAAATACTTTGATACCCGCATCGGCAGCTTCTTTCGCTGCATTGATGGCATCGTCCTCGTGATTTTCACCGTCAGTAATAATGACAATGGCTGAATGCTTTTTGGTCGTATCGGTAAATGAATCTCGTGCTAAGTCAATGGCTGAACCAATCGCAGTGCCTTGGGTAGGGAGCATCTGCGTGTTGATGGTAGAAATAAACATTTTAGCCGCACCAAAATCGGTGGTGATGGGCAATTGTACAAACGCTTCACCTGCGAATACCACAATTCCAATTCGATCTCCTTCTAAACGATCAATCAAGCGAGAAATGGCTTGCTTCGATCTTTCCAAACGACTTGGCTTAATATCGGTGGCGAGCATACTGTTGGATACATCCAATGCAATGATGATATCACTACCTTTTCTCTTTACTTCTTCTAATCGTGAACCAATCAGTGGTCCGCAAATACCGGCGATGAGTAAAAGCATAGCCATAAACACTAATGAAAATTTCATTCCCGGACGAGAAATGGATGTTTGTGGATTGAGTCTACGAATTAAGGCCGCATCACCAAACGACTTCATCGCTTTCTTCTTCCACTTCTTCATAGCATAATATAGAAAAATCAGCACTGGTAAAAGTGCGAAGAGGTAAATCATTTGTGGATGCTCTAATCTAAACATTTCAATTTCTTTAAGGCAGACTTCGTAACCATGCGTAACGTAATACTAATTCGAGCATGAATAACAATCCAGCTAACAATGCAAAAGGTAAATATTCTTCCGTGTATCTTTTAAATTCGGTAATTTCAATTTTTGATTTTTCCAACTTATCAATCTCCGCAAAAATGGCTTCCAACCTCTTGTTATTTACAGCACGATAATAACGTCCATCCGTAGCATCTGCCACAGCTGTTAACAGATCCTCATCAATTTGAACTTCCATATTTTGATATTGCACCCCAAACAATGTTTGAACGGGATATGGAGCCATACCACGCGTTCCTACTCCTATCGAATACACGCGAACGCCAAAGGTCAATGCAATCTCACCGGCTGTTAGTGGAGCGATTGAACCTGAATTATTCACTCCATCGGTAATTAAAACAACGACTTTACTTTTCGTGGGCGCATCTTTAATACTACTTACCGATGTAGCCAATCCTTCACCGATGGCTGTACCATCTTTCACCATACCCGATTTAATATCCTTCAATAAATTTTTTAGCACCGCATGATCAGAAGTAAGCGGACACTGTGTAAAACTTTGACCACTGAAAATAACCAAGCCAATTAAATCATTAGGGCGACCCTCAATAAATTCTATGGCAACTTTTTTTGCAGCTTCAATTCGATTCGGTTTAAAATCTTCAGCCAACATACTCGAAGAAATATCGAGTGCAATGACCACCGAAATTCCTTCCGTCTTTACATTCGATGCACGAGAGGATGACTGTGGTCGGGCTAAGGCTACAACCAACAACGACATAGCAAGTAAGCGCAACATAAATGGCAAATTCACCATTCGTTGTTTTAATGAAGGTCGATAATTTTTAAACGCTTCGGTACTACTAATTCGAATTTGCGTGCGCCTATTTCTTTTTATCTTCCAGAAATAAACGATAATCACGGGCACCAACACCAAAAGCCATAAAAGCTCTGGATTTTTAAAATGCATCGAAGCGAAATCCGGCCACATCATACTTCACCTCCCCTTTCTAATTCCAGTTTAATTTGATTAGCGCTGGTGTCATTCACAAATTTAACCGCCATCAACATACTCAATTCACATTCGCTCGGTATAGCATCCCACTTTGCAAACTTTACTAAATCGGCTAAACGCAATATTTTCTCTAAATCCTCTTTACTTGTTGGATCAATCAATCTTAAAAATCCATGATTCAAAATCTCATCTGTTGTTAACTCCTGTGCACCCACCATCCATCTTTCTTCAATATAAATTCGAACAATATCGGTGAGTCGAGTAAAATATAATTTCATTTTCCAGTCTTGCCAAACCTTTTCTGCTTCTAATGCCTTTAACGATTCCAATGCAGTAACGTGTGCAGGAATTAAAACTATGGGCGCTTTTATTTCTTCGGGTTCTTTCTTTTTATTTTTATTCAACCTCCAAAACACCAACCATAACAACAATAACAATATATGATAACCTATGAACGCCCATAGCAACCATGTTAAATCATTTGGAGCATCAAGGATGGGCTGAATGTCTTTTATTGCAAGTGTTGTATCCACAGGAACGGAGAATACCTCTATGAAGATGGGATCCGTGTACGCACTAAATGTTTTATCTCCACCCAATACATAATCAAAATATACTTCAGGAATTTTATAGACACCTGAATCGAATGATGTAATGGAGAAAGTTTGCGATCGTAACAAGACATTTGCATCTTCAACGGGAATTGTATCCAACGGTTGAATTTCCAAAATTTCCAATTTGCCCATCGAATCCACAAACAGGGGCCAATTAATATTCACACTTCTCGGTTGACTTACTTGCAAAACCACTTGGACAGGTTGACCGATTAAAATTTTATTCGTGTCAACGGTCATTTTAGCCACTACATCTTGTTGTGCATTTGCATTCGTAAATGAAAGCAACAGTACAAGCAAGCCATAGATATATGCTTTCACTTTCATCGTTTACGCTCTCTTTTCTTAAACAAATTAATTAATGGCTGCACATAGGGAAGATCGGTACGAAAAATAGCGTGGTCAATTCCGCACTTATTAAGTAATTCGGATGTTTGTCCTTGCGCTTGTTTCCACCACAGTTGATAATCACGACGCACATTGGGTTGAGATGAATCCAACAAACTTGCTTCACCTGTTTCTGCATCTACAAAACGAACGAGTCCAACATTCGGCATTTCTGCTTCACGAGGATCGAATACACGTATGGCTGCAAGATCATGTTTCTTTGAAGCTACTTTAATAGCATCTTCATAACCCACCGACATAAAATCGGAAATCACAAAAGCGATGCAACGTTTCTTAATCATATTATTAAAATAACGCAATGCCAAATTAATATCAGTACCCGTTCCTTTGGGTTCGGTATTGATTAATTCACGAATGATTCTTAGGATATGAGTCTTCCCTTTTTTTGGTGGAATGAACAATTCAATTTTATCCGAGAATAAAATCACACCGGCCTTATCATTATTTTCAATAGCAGAAAATGCAAGTACAGCCGACAACTCAGTAATCAAATCGCGCTTAAACTGTACATTGGTACCAAAATTTCCAGAGGCGGAAACATCAATCAACAACATCACGGTTAACTCGCGTTCTTCTTCAAATATTTTTACGTAGGGATGATTGAATCGAGCCGTAACATTCCAGTCGATACTACGAATATCATCCCCTGGATTATATTCTCGCACTTCTGAAAAAGCCATTCCACGACCTTTGAAGGCAGAATGATACTCTCCTGAAAAAACCTGAGCCGAAAGTCCTCTGGTTTTAATTTCAATTTTCCGTACTTTTTTTAAAAGTTCTGAAGATTCCATACTCACTAATTCCTTTCCTAAGGTTTAAGGAACTTCAACAATATTTAATACTTCATTAATTACATCATCGGTAGAAATATTTTCAGCTTCTGCCTCATACGTTAATCCGATACGGTGACGCAACACATCATGGCTGATGGCGCGCACATCTTCCGGAATCACATACCCACGACGTTTGATGAATGCATAAGCCTTTGCGGCCAATGCTAAATTGATACTTGCACGAGGTGAACCACCGTAGCTAATTAAATTTTCTAGTTTGCGTAAATTATTTTCTTTCGGGAAACGAGTTGCAAAAACAATATCTAGAATATATTTTTCAATTTTTTCATCCATGTACACATCACGAACCGCAGCACGTGCTTTCACGATGGTATCTTTATGAATTACTTCTTTTATTTTAGGAAATTCCTGCGCCAAATTCTGACGAACAATCAAACGTTCCTCCTCTTTAGTTGGATAACCGATCACCACTTTCAACATAAAACGATCGAGTTGAGCTTCGGGTAGTGGATAAGTACCTTCTTGTTCAATCGGATTTTGTGTTGCCAATACCAAGAAAGGCTCTTCCAATTTAAAAGTTTCTTCGCCGATGGTCACTTGACGCTCTTGCATGGCCTCCAATAAAGCACTTTGAACTTTAGCTGGTGCGCGGTTGATTTCATCTGCCAAAATAAAATTCGCAAACAAAGGACCTTTTCGAACAGTGAATTGCTCCTGCTTTTGGCTATAGATCATGGTACCTACTAAATCGGCCGGAAGTAAGTCGGGAGTGAATTGCAAACGACTAAACTTTGCTTGAATTGCCGACGATAGAGACTTAATCGCTAAGGTTTTAGCCAATCCAGGCACCCCTTCTAACAATAAATGTCCATTGGATAAAAGACCAATAAGGAGTCGATCAAGCATGTACTTTTGACCAACTATCACTTTTCCGAGTTCGAGATTCAGCAATTCGATGAATGCTGATTCTTGCTGAATTTTCTCGTTAATTTCACGAATATCTACCATAATATATTAACTATTTTGAAACGTTGCAAGTATAGAGTAATTAACGTGAAAAGTTCCTGAATTGATGGGCAAGTTTTCGTTAAAGTCTTGTTAATAAAATTGCAAATTGGCAAGTTGGTGAATTGGCAAATGAAAAGTTAGAAAATTAGTATATAAAGTTTATGCGAACATTGCTAAAATGACAGTAGATATTAGTTAAGCAAGAATCCGCTGCGGCCGTGGCAAAGCGCTGCTATCGTTGCGTTTAAAATGAACAACTTATTGCATACGAACTCGTGGATCGAGGCGAGCGTAGAGGATATCCACCAAAATATTGATGATCACAAAGAAAAAAGATACCATCAACACAGATCCCATTACCACTGGAAAATCATAATGTTCAAGTGCATCTACGGTTACTTTTCCGACACCTTTCCATCCGAAAATATATTCTATGAAAACCGCTCCTGCTAACAAAGAGCCAAGCCATCCTGAAATTGCAGTGATAACAGGATTCAATGCATTTCTCAAAGCATGTCGAACGACTACCACTAAGGGAGAAAGTCCTTTTGCTTTCGCCGTTCGAACATAATCCATTTCCAATACTTCCAACATCGATGAGCGTGTCAATTGAACAATGACGGCAAGCGGTCGAATTCCCAGCGTGAAGGCGGGTAAAATTAAATTCTTCCATTTCAATTCCATTCCGGTGAATGGATCCACTTCGTATAAACTACCTGTCATTTCGAGTCCGGTAAAGTCGTGCCAAACAAATCCGAATAACCAAGCGATCACGATACCTGCGAAGAAGGATGGAACCGACATTCCCAACACACTTACAATCATCGTGAGGTGATCGTCCCATTTTTGGTAACGCAACGCCGACCAAACACCTAAAATTATTCCGAAGAAAGCAGCAAAGATTAAAGAAGCTACAGCTAATATCGCAGTGCCCGGAAGAGCATCCAATAAAATGGCGGAAACAGATTCTCTCGACTGATACGATCGTCCTAAGTAAGGAGCTTTCAATATCAATGCTCGATTTGAAAATTGGATAAGCTCTACTCCTCGCCCATACTTTTCTTTATCAAAATAAATTCTTGAATCGGGGTTCTTCGTATCTAAAATACAAAGCGGCGATAAATCATTTGCGTACTTCAAAAATTGTTTGAAGATGGGTTGATCCTTTCCTAATTCACGATTAATAATTTCCACCGAAACTAAATCGGCGCGTTGACCCAACATCATGCGTGCCGGATCACCGGGCAAAACCGTAAACAAAAAGAAAACAACAATCACTACTCCCAGTGTTACAAGGAAGCCATAGAAAATTTTATTCACTAATAGCTTTAACACGTAGAGGTCGGCGATTTACAAATGGAAGATCAACTTACTTTTTGTGAAGGTATTTTGCATTCAACTCCTCGTAGGTCGGGAAATCGTTATGATGCCACATATCAATAACGGTTCCTTGCTTCAACAACACTAACCCTGGATTTGAACGAATGATAGTTTTAAGAGCAGTTCCATCGCAGAAATAATAAGGGAACATATTCTGATGATCATGACGGAATTTATCGGTTTCGGTAGGAATCGTTGACGTCAATCCGAAAAATTCAAAATCATTTTTCTGACAAGCTGCAGCCAATGCATTTACTTTATCCTGAGCTTTTACATCTGCCTTTGTCAAATCATAAGCGACCAACATAAAAACATAATCGGGACGACTTAAAAAATCACTTGTTAGATCATTGTCTTCTGCATCCTTAATTGCAAAATCGTGAATGGCGGCTTTGTCACCTTCGCGAACCACTTTATCAAGACGATCCACAAATTCATACTGCTCATTGCCTGAGTAAGTCGAAACTTGATCCATCCCTGCTTCTACTTGCGCTCCTGTTTTCTTATCCTTATAAATAAAAACCATCACTACACTGTCGGTGATAGCTCCTGGAGGCAATGTCATTCCTTCGGTAATATTTTTTCCAATCGCATACGGACGGAAATCCTTTACAGGAAGATGGGTGTAACAATGCCAAGTGAACCAAGTCGTTAAAATCAAACCTGTCGCCGACATAAATCCAGCGAATTTATCACCAATCAAAGGCTTAATATTTTTTCTTTTTACAAAAATGATCAAGATCAATACTAGCAAGACCACATCTTTATAAAACGATTCCCATGGTTTTAATTTTAATGCATCACCAAAACATCCACAATCTTTTACCACATCAAAATAGGCACTGTAAAAAGTAAGGAAGGTGAAAAATAAAATCATCAACAACATGAGCCAACTCACCATCACCATTCGATATCCTACCAATAAGGCAACACCCAATGCTACTTCAAAAATACAAATTAACATGGCGATGGCGAGCCCAGCACCATTCAAGAATTCCATGTGGAACACGACAAAATACTCATCGAGTTTATACGAAAACCCAAGTGCGTCGTTCGCTTTAATCAATCCAGAAATAATAAATAATACACCGACAAGGATTCGGGAAATACTGACTAATTGTTTCATAGACTTTATTATTATAAATTTATTTTTTCTCTTCTAACTTGATCAATGCGAAAATAGCGTAGTTAATAATATCGGCATAATTCGCATCCACCCCTTCACTAATCAAAGTAGATCCGCTATTGTCTTCAATTTGTTTGATGCGCAATAATTTCATCAAGATCAAGTCTGTCATTGAACTCACTCGCATTTCTCTCCACGCTTCACCATAATCATGATTTTTATCCATCATGAGGGCTTTCACTTGCGCCACATTCGATTCAAAATATTTAACGCCCTCATCGTGTCCCAATTCAAGGGGTGCATCGGAATGCAAACCAATTTGAATCAAAGCCATCACCGCATAATTCACGATACCTATAAATTCGCCTTCGATGGCATCAATCACTTTTTGACTACCTTTCTCTTCGATACTTCGAATACGTTGAGCCTTTATATAGATTTGATCCGTTAAGGAAGATGGACGTAAGATTCGCCAAGCGGATCCATAGTCCTTCATTTTCTTAAGGTAGATATCTTTGCAAAGCGCAATCGCTTTATCGTACTGAGTTGAAGTCGTTGAAGACATGGTGCAAGATCGAATTTATAGAATGAAAAAAGAATGAGTCAATTTAATTGTTTACAATGATCTACCAACCAAGGAATTACAGCATTAACTGCAAAGGGTACTTAATCGACATGTCGCATCCACAAGTGATGGGCATCTTAAATATAACTCCAGATTCCTTTTTTGATGGTGGCAAATTTACCGAAGAAAATACCATCCTCGAAAGAGTTCGCCAATTAGTTACTGACGGGGCAAAAATCATTGATATTGGAGGTGCTTCCTCGCGTCCGGGCGCGACTTTAGTCACTGAATCAGAGGAAGAAGCGAGAATAATTCCAGCCATTGAACATATTGCAAAGCATTTTCCCGAGCTTTTACTATCTGTTGATACTTGGAGATCTACTATAGCGGAAAAAGCCATTCGAAAAGGAGCGCATATTATCAATGATATATCTGCTGGGCAATTTGACGACAACATGTTTGAAACGGTGGCTCGATTAAACGTTCCCTATATCATGATGCATTTGCAAGGCGATGTAATATCCATGCATCAGAAATTTGAATATTCAAATTTGATTCAAGAGGTCATTCAATACTTTCAAGAAAAAATTGTTGTGTTGCGTAAGATGGGCATAAAAGACATCATCATAGATCCTGGTTTTGGATTTAGTAAAAATACATCCGATAATTTCCTGCTCTTGAAAAAATTAAGCGCGCTGCAAATTTTAGATGTTCCGATTCTTGTTGGAGTGAGTAGAAAATCGATGATCAATAAAACACTAAACATTTCGTCAGCAGATGCATTAAATGGAACAAGCGTATTAAATAGTTTTGCATTGATGAACGGAGCGAATGTAATAAGAGTGCATGATGTTAAAGAAGCTCGAGAATGTGTTCAATTATTTCAAGCATTAATGGCAACCAAATGAGCTCAAAAAAAGCCATCTTTTCAAAGACGGGATACATCAAAGGAAAACAATGTTTGAAGTCGTTGTACCTCTACAAACATCATTATTCATTGCGCGATCCAATTCCTGCTGAACGACTCAAACGCTTTAGTTTAGGCAGTGATTTTGGTATACTGGCAAGACAACTTTTTCCCAATGGACGCGATGCTTCGCCGACTCATGTTCACCGTTATTCAGAGAGCATATCACTTACGCAAAAACTTATTAAAGAAGGAGTAACTACGATTTACGAAGCTGCTTTTCTATATGATGGAATATTGGTTTATGCGGATATTCTCACCAAACTGAGTTCAGGATGGGCATTATATGAAGTAAAAAGCAGCGCGAAAGTTTCCAATGTCTATCAACAGGATTTAGCATTGCAATTTTATGTGATAAAAGGAAGTGGATTAGAGCTTCTTCATGCTTCCATTATCCATCTGAAAGAACCTTTGACAGACGATTATAAAGAACAAGAGATAGCATTCCTCTGCCAAATTTCAGATTTCACCGAATATTGTCATCAGGCTTTTTCCACCATTCAAGATGAAATTCTTGAGATGAAAACGATGTTAGCCCGGTCAAGAATTCCAAACTTTCAGATGGGTTCACACTGCCAAATTCCGTATGACTGTGACTTCATCGGTTTTTGCACACAACAATCAAATCCACCCACTGAAGGACTCTTCAAACAATAAATTCATCATTTTCAATTAACTTTGAGCAATATTATGCGATCCAACTCTTGGTTTCTCTTCAAACTTCTTTTTTTCTGGATGATCTTATTTCTCATCGCCAGAATACTCTTTCTTGTTTTTTTATTTACCACTACGAGTCAACATGATTTAGCACAATGGCCATTCAGTTTCATCTACGGAATACGATTGGATTTATCTACTGCAGGATACTTAATGGTGCTTCCTACTCTCTTATGGATTGCATACATCTTCCTAAAAAAGAAAGTTATTCTTAAATCTATTTTATTCCTACATGGGTTATTTCTTTTTCTCATTGTAGGAATTCAAATCGGAAATATTGGAATTTATGCGGCTTGGGGCACTTTAATTAATGCTAGAGCTTTAGCTTTCTTACAAGATCCCGAAGGAATTATTGCATCTCAAACCACCTTTGAATTAATAAGTCGATTAGCCATTTGGTTGCTCATCACCTTCTCCTTACTTTCCTTTTTCAAAAAGAAAATTATACATGTTGATGCGGATCATGAAAAAAAAAGAGCCATCACCTCTTCTGTTTTCTTTTTGATTTTACTTCCATTAGGTATCAGAGGTGGATGGCAAGAAATTCCCATCAATGAAAGTGCTGCTTCTTATTCAGAAGTTATTCCGTTAAATCATGCTGCCACGAATCCCGTTTGGTACTTGCTCAATAACATCAACAAAAGCGGACTCAATAAAAAGAATCCATATCTGTTTTTTGATGATGCAACGGCAACTAAACATTTCAATCAGCAAATTGATCGAACGTCTGGATTTACTCAAGTACTCGATTCCAATACACCAAATGTTGTACTTATTGTACTTGAAAGTTGGACAGCAGATCTAATTGCCCCCTTAAACAAATCAACGTTAGAAAACATAACGCCCTTCTTTTCTACACTATGTGATTCCGGATTATTATTTACAAATATTTATTCAAGCGGTCGACGAACGGACCAAATGTTTCCTTCCATCCTATGTGGATTTCCATCACCACCAAATCACAGTGTTTCTCGCTTTTCGGACAAGCTACAACACTTACCATTCCTGAGTAAAGATTTGTCGAAAGCAGGCTATCAAAATTCCTTTTACTATGGAGGTGAATTGGGATTTGCCAATATGAATACCGTTTTACATCAAGCTGGTTTTACTTCCATCAGCGGAAAAGACGATTATCTCCCAGAGCAAATTTACAGTAAGTGGGGAGCGCATGATGAGCATTTATTCAATAAACTATTGAGTGAAATCGACAAAAAGAAAAATCCATTCTTCACCATGATGCTTACATTAAGCACGCATGAACCTTTTGATGTACCGGGAGAAAAAAAGTTTGGAGAAAGTACAGAATCAGATAAATTTAAAAACGCTGCATATTATACCGATCAATGTTTGAAGAAATTCTTCGAGTCAGCACGTCAAACAAATTGGTATTCGAATACATTATTTATTCTTGTTGCAGATCATGGACATATGCTTCCATTAAAAAGAGATTACTATGATCCAGCTACCTACCGAATTCCATTACTTTGGGTTGGTGACCCGTTGAAAGATGAATTTAAAGGAAAGCAAAACAACCAACTGGGCGGACAGCATGAAATTGCGTATACTTTATTACAACAACTTCATCTTGATGCTTCCGAATATACCTACAGTAATAATTTACTTTCTCAAGGACTTAGCAAAGGTGTTTATCTCAACTTTGACAGTGGTTTTGGCTGGAAAGAAGAAAATGATCAACTGGTCTATCTTTATACAGAGAAGAAATACTTGCCTTATACACATCTTTCAACAGATAGTGCAGCCGTATTGAACGGAAAATCCTTCCTTCAAAAACTTTATCAAGGATTTTTAGACCTCTAAAACCTAAATTCATTCATCCCAACTATCTTTACCCAACATGAATACAGACATCAACTATAAGAAATTACTTGGAAAAATTCGTTGTTTCGTTTTTGATGTAGATGGCGTTATGACTGATGGCAGTTTATTGATCCAGCCGGATGGCTCGATGTATCGCACCATGAATATTAAAGATGGATATGCGATGCAGTTGGCTATAAAAAAAGGATATCAAATTTTCGTCATCAGTGGAAGTACGCCAGACGGTGTAAAAAAACGATTGGAAAGATTGGGATTAACAGAAATTCATATTGGAATCGAAAACAAACTCGATAAACTAAATGAATTATTAACTAAACACAAATTTCAATTTTCGGATTTGCTTTATATGGGCGACGACATGCCCGACTTAGAAGTATTAAAAAAGTGTTCACTGAGAACTTGTCCGAGCGATGCTGTTTATCAAATAAAAAACGAATGTCAATTTGTATCCACTTTTCCCGGTGGCAAAGGCTGTGTGCGTGACATTATAGAGCAGGTTTTACAACTGAATGGAGATTGGGAGTAAATTTATAATACAGTAAAGATGCAAAAGTACCTTCAGCTAATTCGCTGGCCCAATCTATTAATGATAGCCTTATTGCAATACTTGCTCAGGCATGCATTGATTGGTCCAATCCTACTTTTTGAAGAAAAAGGGCTATTGCTAACTGAATTTGAATTCTTCATTTTAGTGATTTCATGTGTGCTTATTGCCGCGGGCGGATATATTATTAATGATGTTGAAGATTTGGAAATAGATGCAATCAACAAACCCGAGAAGAAACTAATTGAAAATCAAATTCCGAAAGACACAGCGATCAACCTATATACAGCACTCACCTTTTTAGGAGTATTGGGTGGATTCTTCTTAAGTTATGTAAAGGGATATGCTTACATCGGCATCATTCATTTAATAACCGCTGGGATGCTCTACTTCTACTCTACCTCATATAAGTGTATTCCTTTTTTAGGCAATCTCATTATCTCCTTACTCTCGGCTTTAGTTGTCATCATTGTTATTGTTCCCGAACCCTTTGCCAAAGACAATCCAGCTGTAATGTTGATGATCGCTTTGTATGCTTTCTTCTCCTTTATTACCACATTCATCCGTGAAATAGTTAAGGACATCGAAGATATTGAAGGCGACAAACAAAATGGGTGTAGTACAATTGCAAGTAGTTTGGGCCAAAAAAAGGCAAAATGGATTAGTATTATTTTAACATTTTTGATTGTCGGTTTACTCATCTATGCACAAATTTTTAGTCGACAATGGGATAGTTTAATTCCCTTCCTCTATATATGCATATTCATTGATATTCCTTTCTTCGTCTTGCTTAGGAAGTTATACAAATCTGAAAATAAATCTGATTTTAAAAAAGCCAGTCTTTGGATAAAATTGATTATGTTTACAGGAATTATTTCACTCGCTATATTTAATTTTAGCTTCTAATTTAGTTGATTTATGAATCCCCTACTAAACAAATTCGAAGGCACGAGAATCATTCTCGGAACCAATTCACCAAGAAGAATAGAACTATTCAAACAACTTGGTTTACCTTACGAAGTCATTAAAAAAGAAATTGACGAAAGTTACCCTGAACAATTCAGGAGAGAAGACATTGCTATGTTTTTAGCACGAAAGAAATCTTTAGCTTTCAAGAGCGACGTTGCGGATGGCGGTATTGTAATTACTGCGGATACCATTGTTGCATTGGATGAACTCATCATTGGCAAACCAAAGGATTTAGCCGCAGCGGAACATACTTTACGTTTGATGTCAGGACGAAAGCATTCAGTGATTACAGGTGTTGCTATAATGTCAGCCAAGAAATCAGAATCATTCTTTGTTAAAACAGAAGTTTCTTTCAAGACACTTCGTGACAATGAAATTGCACATTATTTAGCGACTGAAAATCCATTGGACAAAGCGGGTGCGTATGGTATTCAAGATTGGATTGGTCTTATAGGTATAGAATACATTCTTGGCTCTTATTATAATGTAGTAGGATTGCCTACCAAGGAGCTGTACGAAAACCTGCTTCGTTTCTAGTTTATGCGAAAAGCATTTCTTCAGATGCACATTGCAATTGTGCTTTGGGGATTTACTGCTATCTTAGGGAAAGCCATACAACTCGACGAGGGATTACTCGTTTGGTACCGAATGCTCTTTAGTGCGCTAGCCATGGGAATTTTCTTAGTTCTGAAAAAAAAATTCGAAAAAATTTCATGGAAACAATTAGGACATCTTAGTCTAATTGGTCTCATTATTACATTACATTGGATTACTTTCTATGGAGCCATAAAAGCTTCCAATGTTTCAGTTGCCATTGTATGTTTTTCAAGCGTATCACTTTTCACTGCAATTCTAGACCCCTTAAGCAAAAGAATGCGACCCAAGATAACGGAACTCTTCTTAAGCTTGATTGCCATGCTTGGAATCTATTACATTTTTTCCGTACAACAACTTTATTACAAAGGAATCATTTTGTCGTTGATAAGTGCATTCTTAGCTGCGGTTTTTTCTATCATGAATAAAAATATTAGTAATAAAATGAATCCGGGCACCATTACCTTTTATGAATTAGGAACAGGATTTTTACTATTGACACTTTTACTTCCTGTATGGTTTTCTATTAATAACAGTAGCTTCCAACTTCCATCCTCTATGGATTTTATTTTCTTACTCATTCTAGGTGTAATTTGCACAACCTTTGCATTCACATTATCACTTTATGCCTTACAAAAAATCGATACCTTTACGATGAACCTTAGCTTAAATTTGGAGCCCATCTACAGTATCATTTTAGCCATTATCATTTTTAAGGAGCACGAATTGTTGGGAATACAATTTTATATTGGAAGTTTAATTATTTTTTCCTCCATTGTGCTGCATGGCGTGTTGTTGATGAAGGAAAGGCGGAGACGTTAGATCTTGGATCTTGGATCTTGGATGTTGGATGTTAGATGTTAGATGTTAGATGTTAGATGTTGGTCGCGATGCTTCGCGATTAGATGTTGGATGTTAGATATCTAAAGTCTAAAATCTAAAGTCAAAAATCTAAAGTCAAAAATCTAAAGTCTAAAATCTAAAGTCAAAAGTCTAAAGTCTAAAATCTAAAATCTAAAGTCTAAAATCTAAAGTCTAAAAACTAACATCTCAATTCACCTTCCGCCCTTTCGCTACTTTTTCGTTAATGCGGAGTTTGCGAATGCTCTTCATTTTGAACACCAAAACACATTGTCCGCTTCCTTGATTAGAATAAAAAGTTTGTCCGCCATAATTGACTTCACCTTTATCATTATTCCATTTTAAAGCTCTCAACGAATAATATCCATTTCGATTATTTTCACTGCTAAAAACTAAGCTTTTTTCTGCTCCTTCTTCAAAAGCAACTTTTAATGTTTTATTGTCTGCAACCATATCGACGGCTCCAGGAGTTTTAGCTTTGATAGTAACTTGATCAATCGTTCTACCACTTTGAATAATTAACTTTCCTTCTTCGGTAGTTTTTTGTTGGTCGTTTGTTTCACCGCGACGTAGAGCTAAAGGATCCGATAAGTAAAATTGAATTCCTTTAATTTCTTCGGGTGTCAATTTATATTGGTCTCGAATGTTTTGAGTAAATGGAATTTTAGGAGAACAAGAGCTCAAGAAAAACAAAATGATACCAGTGATGATAAGGTTATTTCTATTCATAGAGATGGTTTTTGTGCGCAAATCAAAGATTGTTCCAATTGTAGAATTGTGGTAGTAAAGATCAAGTGCAAAGATGATTATTGAATGAAATAAAAAAGGGTCACTCTTCGAGCAACCCTTTTCTAACAATAATTTTAAACTTATTGAATTACTAATCGCTGCATTCCAAGAGATTTACCATCTTGATTTAAGCGAACGATATAAATTCCTTTTGCAAGGTGAAGATTATTTACTTGGATCATATTCAATCCAGCTGCAATTTCTGTATTCACAAATTTCGCTGCACTTTTTCCATCAACAGTCATCACATCGATAGCAACGTCGCTATTCGATTTAGAAACGAACTGAATGTTGAATTGATTAGCGGCTGGATTTGGAGATAACGAAAGTTGAGCATCGTTTGTGTTCTCATTGATTCCAGTTACACCTACACCTACTTTTAGTGATACGCTTACATCGCTTTGGAAAATCATATTTCCATAAATTTCAGAAACACGTAAACCGATTACATAAGGGGCAGTACGAGCTTGAGTTGAATTTGGGGTCCAAGAAACAGTAGCCGTAGCACTACCCATTCCATTCACCACCGATAACATAGCAGGATTTGAAGTTAAGCCAAACGCTTCACCTCTACCTGCAATCGTCAAACCTTGATTGTCCTGATCGAAAATTGTAACACTCATTGAGAAGGCAGCATTAGGAGCAATAGTATAGGCTTTACCATTATAAGGAGCTGAGTTAGAAGAAATCATCAATACAGCAGGCGCATTCAAACTTTGAACAACAATTAACTGCATATCACGACTAATTTCACCAATTTGAACTCCGTTACGGTATTCTTTAACTCGAACGGAAACCTGGAAATTTCCAAGCATGTTGGGTAAAAAAGTAATTTCTCCTGTAATAGGATCCATGCTAAATGGAACTAATGAATCTGAAGAAGGCAAAACATAATTTGCACTCAACGTACCATTTGCATCTAATGGAATATCTAATGACCAAGAAATAGAATCACCATCTACGTCAAAGGGAAGTGGATTGTAATAGAAAGGAACGCTTTCCTGAGCCATCACAATTGGAGGATTCAAGAATACAGGAGTAGAGTTTAACGAATCAATAAGTACTTTAGAATAAAAATAATGAGAGCCTGGGGTCATGTTTAATATTGCCCCATTTCGACAACATTCTTCATATGAAATACTCCAAGTTCCAGCACTTGGGAAGGTAACAATTGCTTCATAAACATATTCTTCTACTCCGGGTACTAACACAGTAACAGCAGTATCGTATGGGATTGGTACGATAAAACTAGCTCCAGATACAGAATCAACGAAGTTGAGAGAAGCAATTGTTGCAATGGGAATTCCAGTCATATCACGATACGCTGTGTAGGTGACGCGATAGTCCATTCCGCTTACATGTTCAACGGTAATTTGGCCTCCCATCATATGAGAAGCATTGGTGTAATTCATTAGACCTAGTCCAAGAATTAGGGTGAGTAATAATTTTTTCATTGCGCGTGGTTAATAGTGAATATCAAAGTAAGTGAAAATAGAACATACCAACAAGGAATCTATTAGTAAAATCCAAATATTTATTGAAATAGTATCTTTCTAGGCTTTTTACTAAGGATTTCAAATTAAAAGACTTAGCCATAAACCACTAAACTGAGACCATTCCATAATCAAGAAATAATAAAGAAAAAGGTGAGTCCAAAAATAATACTGAATTCATAAAATTTATTAATATTTTTATAAAATATAACCACGCTATCTATCCACTATGAAACATCCCAAACTAATATTTTGTGCACTTTTTCTTTTCATTTCAACTAAGTGTCTTTCTCAAATAAGTTCATATCCGTATTTAGAAAATTTCGAAAGTGGAAATGGAGGCTGGACGCATGTTTCAACTCCATTAACAGTATGGGAATATGGAACGCCTAATTACGGAACAACAACGGGCGCACATTCTGGATCTAATTGTTGGGACATCAATTTAAATACTGGATATTGGAATATAGCAAGTTCGAAATTGTATACACCAATTTTTGATTTGACTGGAATTACACTTAGTAGAATTTCATTTTGGCTAAACTATGAAACGGGAAATCAAGGTGACGGAACACATCTTGAATATTCAACAGATCAAGGTCTCACTTGGAATGTACTAGGTATAGTAAATGATTCGCTTTCTGAAAACTGGTATAATTCTAATTTTATAAATACATCATCATTGCCTGGGTGGACTTACCTTTCAAATGGATGGAAAAAATCAAGTTATACTTTATTCCAATTGCAAGGATTTACCTCTGTTCAATTTAGGTTTGTTTTTAGTAGTGGTGCGAACTTTAGTAGCGATGGAATTAGTATTGATGATTTTTATATGGATGCTGTACCGAACTATGATGCTCGGTTAATTTCAATTTCAACACCATCAAATAACTATGTACAAGGAGCTATTACAGCACCAATTACATTCAATATAAAAAACGATGGCATTTCCAACATAACCAGTTTATATTATGAATATTCAGTAAATGGAATTTTTCAAACTAGCGCAACCAGCACCGTTTTAATTCTTCCTACAGATAGTATACAAATCACTTTACCGGGGTTTGCAATCAATCAAACGAATTCTTTGATTTGTGGAAAAGTAATTTTAATAAGTGATGGAGATTCTACAAACAATGAATCGTGCAAAACACTGGATACACTAATGCTTTATTCACCAAACTGGAGTGATAATTTTAATATTGGAAATTCAGGTTGGTACACTGAAAATTATGGATACAGTTTCACCAATTGGGAATTAGGAACTCCAAATTATGGTGCAACCAACAATGCTCATTCCGGGACAAAATGCTGGGATATTAATTTAAACTATGGTTATGCGTGGAATGCAAATACCATGCTTTATTCTCCTGAGTTTGACCTTACCGGAGTATCAGTTTGCAAAGTATCTTTTTGGTTAAATTATAAAACTGAATCAGGATGGGACGGTACACGAATTGAGTATTCTACTAATCATGGAGATACATGGCAAGTCATGGGTAGTTTAAATGACCCTTTTGCAATAAATTGGTATAACGACAGTTCCTTAAATTCATCACTAAAACCAGCATGGGCAAATAATTCTTCGGGCTGGGAAAAATCTACTTATGTATTGTATCAAGCCACTGGTCAAAGTTCAATTCGAATCAGATTTATATTTACGAGTGATGCCAACACTAATGAAGACGGAGTAAGTATGGACGATTTTTCAATTGAAGGAATACCGGACCAAGAAGTTGAATTAACTGGAATTTCTACACCCACCATTTCTTATGCTTTAGGATTCAAAACTGATCCAATTACTTTAACAATAAGAAATTTGGGAAACCTAAATGCTACAAATATTCAATATGAATATAAAGTAAATGGTACTTTAATCGCCAATTCAACTTATACCGGAATAATTTTACCGGGCGGATCTGTTAGTTTAACCATACCTGGTTTTTTTATTAACCAAGCAAATTCTATCGTTTGTGGAAAAATAACACTTTTAAATGATGGTGATACTACAAATAATACTTCCTGCAAAACAATGAATGGAGTTGTTCCAATTGTTCCTTCTTGGTCCGATAATTTTACTTCTTCAAATAGCGGTTGGATAAATGAAAATGTAAGTGGAGAGGCCACCGATTGGCAATGGGGTCAACCGAACTATGGAGCTACCACTTCGTCACACAGCTCTCCTGCTTGCTGGGACATTAATTTAAACTCTGCATATACTGGTAATGCGCATTGCAGACTGTATTCCCCAGTTTTTGATTTAAGCTCTTCTTTTCATCCTAAAATTGAATTTTGGCAAAATCAATCAACCGTTCAAGCATATGATGGATTTCATATGGAATATAAAAATGGTAATGATTCGAATTGGTATCTACTCGGAACAGTTAATGATTCAAATGCTCAAAATTGGTACACAGACACCGTTCTCAGTTCCTCTCCAAATTCTAGTTGGTCTGGAAATTCCCAAGGATGGATTAAAAGCACATACGATTTAGATTTTGTGAACTTAGCTGACATTGTACAATTTCGTTATGTTTTTACTTCAACATTTAGTTTTGGATCTGGAGTTTCCATAGATGATTTTGTAATCACAAAAGCATTAACTAATGATGCTCGATTAAACTCCTTTATATCTCCAGGAATCAATTGCGTTGCTGGTACTACAACACCCGTTGAAGTTTACTTTGAAAATTATGGCTCACAAACTATTACTAGTTTAAATATTTCTTATGAACTAAATGGTAGCGCACCCATCACCTACATTTGGAATGGAACCTTACCTCCCGACTCTACGATCTCAATTAGTTTAACATCCATTATTCCTATTGCTGGAAATAATGTACTGAAGGCCTATATAGATTGGCCACTGGATTTAGATCATGCGAACGACACCATTGTAATTAATACATTTGGCTTTGTGTTTTCTGGACTTCCCTATAGTGATGGTTTCGAAAATGGAACAGGAGGTTGGATACCAAATCAAAGTGGTAATACAACTTGGGAGTTGGGATCACCTACCTTTCCACCTCTCAATACTTCGCATTCAGGAAACAATTGCTGGGATATTAATCTCAATTCACCCTATTTCAATTTTGCAAATGCCATACTAACTTCTCCTACATTTGATCTGTCGAATTTTAATATTGTCTCCATTCAGTTTTGGCTAAATTATGCTTCAGAAAGTAATACGGATGGTTTATTTGTTGAATACACGAATGATGGTGTAGTTTGGCAACGATTAGGATCTATTGGAGACCCTCAAGGTACAAATTGGTACAACTCAACAATCACTGCTGGAAACCAAGGATGGAGTGGCGTCAACACAGGATGGCAAAATTGTTCATATATTTACGTTACACCCTGGGGGAATAACTATTTTCAATGTCGTTTTAGATTCATAAGTGATTTCAATATTGTAAATGCGGGTGCATCCATTGATGACATTTCTATTACAGGAGTTACATCGATGAACGAAACAAATAATGATCAAAACATTGTTGTTTATCCAAATCCTGCAAATGACGAATTAACAATACTTACTAAAGACAAGAATTTTCATCTCACTCAAATGGTTTTAAGATCTATCGAGGGTAAAATAATCCTTCAACAAGAAATATCCAATTCAAATCTTCACCGAATTTCTACGACTCAACTTACACCAGGTATTTATTTGCTAGAAATGATTCACAATAATTCAGAAAGAAGTTATCAAAGAGTGTCCATAGTTCATTGATTCTAATAAAAAAAATTAAACTTGATAGAGAATATGTTTTTACGTCATCCATTCAAACTAAAAGCAAATGAAAAAAATTAATCGTCTTTACGTCAAATTATCACTAATTAGTTTATTTGTGATTCTAAATTCTAGTTTTAGCTATTCACAAATATCTACATTTCCTTATTTAGAATATTTCATCTCTAATCCAAACGGATGGACCACCTCTACCATTAGCGGCACTGCTTGGGAGTTAGGAGTTCCTACTGCTCCCGGTTCGTTTGGATCTTATAGCCAACCTATTTGTTGGGGAACTGATTTGGATTCAGGTTACAGAGCCAATAGTTTCTCGTATTTAATATCGCCCAAATTTTATGTGAGTTCTTTAACCATTCCGTATTTTTCATTTTATCAATTTCGATACATGGCATCAGGATTAGATGGAATGCATCTTGAATATTCTACGGATGATATTGCATGGAGCCAATTGGGATCTTACAATTCTCCATTTGCAAGTAATTGGTACAATACAAGTAGTTTATTTTCGACAGGCCTACCTGCATTTACTGGAAGTTCAACAACGTGGGTACAATCGAGCATTGACCTTTCTTACTTAGGTACACTTGATAGTATTCGCTTTCGATTTGTATTTCGAAGCAACACGAATTTTGGAAGTGCTCAGCCAGGTATTTTTATTGATGATATAAGTGTACAAGAATTACCTACGCCTCCCATTGACGCAGGAATATGGGGAATAATTTCGCCATTACAAGTTGTAAATAGTAATGTTTCTTATCCTATAACAATTAACATTGCTAATAATTCAAGTGTTACTTTAGACACGGTGTATTGTCATTATAGTGTTAACGGTGTTAATTCACCCACCCTAGCTCTTGGATTGACGATACCACCATTTCAGAGTCTAGCCTATATCCTTGGAAATTATTCATTCCCTACAGGAACTTATAATTTATGTGGGTATGTGACAGCAACAAATGACGCCAACCCTAACAATGAATCTTTTTGTATGAATGTAACCGCAGTACCTGTTGCCACAATACCTTATTCTCAAGATTTCGAAAGTGGAAATGGTAACTGGGCTCAAACATCGTGGGATACGCTGACAAGGTGGCAATACGGCACTCCAAACTTTGGTTTAACAGTTGGTGCCCACTCTGGAAATAATTGTTGGGATATCAATTTAAATACTGGATATTTAAGTTCTTCAAATTCCGTTTTATATTCACCACAATTTACTTTAACGGGTCCTACCGTAAATCAACTTTCCTTTTGGTTAAATCATAATTCTGAATCTGGATGGGATGGAACTCGATTAGAATTCTCGGTTGACAATGATACTTCATGGCAATTACTCGGAATACCAAACGATCCCAATGCTCAAAATTGGTACACTACCCCATTTTTAAATTCATCGAACCAACCTGGGTGGGCAGGTACTTCTAATGGATGGAAAAAATCAACCTATAAACTGTACCAATTACAAGGTTATTCTTCTGTTCGATTTCGATATATTTTCACAAGCGATCCAAGTATAAATACAGATGGAATAAGCATGGACGATTTTGTAATTGAACCGATACCTGATTACGAGGCAGAATTAGTTTCTATAACCACACCTACTAATGCCTATGCTTTAGGAACCGTAACCGATCCAATCACCTTTACTGTAAAAAATAATGGTGGAATAAATCTCACTAACTTCACATACCAATATTCTGTAAATGGTGTTTTTCAAACCAGCGCCACGAATTTTGGAACTATAACTCCAGGAGGCACAGTATTTATTACATTGCCTGGTTTTGTCATGACGCAAGTAAACTCACAGGTTTGCGGCAAAATTATTTTGTTAAATGATGCAGACACTACGAACAACGTAGCTTGTAAAAATTTAATTGGCATTACAACGTATACTCCCACTTGGGCCGACAATTTTGATTTAGGAAATAACGGATGGTATAATGAAAATGTAAGTGGAGTTGCTGCCAATTGGGAATTAGGACAACCTTCTTATGGTGCTACTAATTCATCTTTTAGTCAACCGAACTCGTGGGATGTTAATTTATTTAGTC
>JANOPQ010000244.1:0-35806 GCA_031421935.1 Bacteroidota bacterium
TTTTGAATTTCCACCATATTGTATCCCCGCCATATTGTAGCCCAGCCATGCATGGCTGGGCTACAATATGGCGGGGATACAATATGGTGGAAATTCAAAATGGCTGGGATACAATATGGCATGGATGCAATATGGCGTGGATACAATATGGCGGGCCTACAATATGAAGGGGATGCAACATGGCGTGGATACGATATGGCGGGGATACAATATGGCAGGAATCCAACATTACTTGGCGAAAAATAAACCATGACATTATCGTTTATTTCGACGACATCCCTCTCAACCGAAGTGCCGTCAACACCTGCTTAGTTTCCGCTGGGAAATCACCTTTGAGCATCCAATCGTAGTAGCTGGATTCTTTTTCGAAAACATCTTTTACGGTGCGACCTTTGTGTTTGCCAAAGTTGAATACCTCTTCATTTTTCTCGTTGAAAATAATACGCCCGGCTAAGTCCACATTTTTATTCATGCTGGTAAACTGATGCAGGCTGTCGATGTCTGTATTGAGTTCTGGATAACGTTCTAATTGCGCTACGAATACTTCATACGTTGCAATGATATCCGCTTCGGCACTGTGTGCGTTTTCAATTTGTTTGTTACAATAAAATTTGTAGGCTGCAGCAAGAGTTCGTTGCTCCATCTTATGAAAAATATTTTGCACGTCGATCATGCGTCTTCCTTTCATATCGAAATGATAATCGACACGAAGAAACTCATCGACCAACATGGGAATATCAAATTTATTGGAATTATATCCTGCTAAATCGGCATTACCAATAAACGCATTGATCTCGGGTGCAAGTGCGAGAAAATTTGGTTCGTTGGCGATATCTGCATCGTAAATACCATGCACTTTAGAAGCACCAATGGGAATAGGCATTTCCGGATTGATTCGTCGTGTATAAATAGGACGTGATCCATCGGGCATTAATTTAAGAATACTAATTTCAACGATTCGATCTGCACCTACGGTAACGCCGGTTGTTTCCAAATCAAAAAAAGCCAATGGTTTGTGTAAGGTGATCATGTTTTATTATTTTAAAATAATTTATGGGAAAACTAAATCGAGGTCGAGACGTGTTTGTCCGGCCTCTACTTTTATGCTTGACTCTACTCTACCTGCTTTAGGATGCTTCAATAAGATTTTATAATCGCCAGGAGCTAATGCAACATCAAAACGACCTGTCATCTCATTCGCTTCAATTTCGGCCACTGCAGCACCTGAAGTAGCCTCAGTAACGAAAACCAAGGCGCCCTTCGCTGCTGTTCCAACACTCGTAATGCCTTTTCCTTTCAACCAACACATCGGAATATTTACAATGGGTTTATCAAAAGCAAATTTGTAAATATCATAATCGCCTAATCCTCCTTCACGAACCGATGCTATGAAACCTGTTTTACCATCACAAGAAAGCGCAATATTATTATCGTCGTAAACACTGTTGAATGGATAACCTAAATTTTCGGGAGCGCCAAATCCTTCACTTGTACTTGTTCGGTATGATTTAAAAATATCTAATCCACCCATACTTCCATGCATGGTAGAACTGAAAAAAAGTGTTTTTCCATCTACCCACATTAATGGATTGTCTTCATCGCCGTCGGTGTTGATGGGTCCTTGCAATTTTTCAGGTTTAGACCAATTGGTGGAAGATGAACGAGTACATATCCAAATGTCTTTTCCTGTTTTTCCATCTACCGCTTCGGCTGAAAAATAAAGTGTCAAGCCATCAGGTGATATAGATGCACCTGTTTCCAAAACTTTTGTTTTAAAATCATTGGAGAGCAATACAGGTTTATCCCACGACTTCCCTTTCATGCTTGCCATATAAATATCACCATTCGACTCAGGACCTTCTCTATAAATCAACATCATGTCACCACCCACATTCAAATACATGGTTTCCTCATAAAATTCAGTATTCAAATTAATGCCTGCATTCTTCGATTTAGAAATTACAGAATCTCCTCTCAAGAAATAATAAACATCAGAAGGTGATTCACCAAAATCGTCTGTAAGTCCGCCTACAGTTCCTTTTCTTTTTGAGCAAAAATAAACTACGGTATCAGCAGCACCGATAATAGGACGATAATCGGCTTGATTTGAATTTACTGATTTTCCTAAATTCTCAAAAGTGCAAGTGACAGGTTCTCCACTCATTTTTTTTGCAGCATGACTCCAATCTACCCACTGATTAAATTTCAATTTTGAATCTACTGAACCGCCCTTTTCCAAACGAAATGCTTCAAACGTTTCGATGGCTTTATCATAAAGTCCGGCATAGTGATAACCTTTCCCTAAATCAAATTTAACATCCTTGGGTTTATCCTTTGAATTTGCATTTGCAGCAAATTCCAAATATGGAATTGCCTTGTGCTTTCCCACATTGGTGTTGATATAACACATTCCCATTTTATAATTAAACTCGGCACTGTTTGGCTCATTCACCAAGAGTCGCTCATAAATTTTTAATGCGGCGGAATAATTCAATTCTTTATAGTAGGCTTCAGCATCTTTTTTTGCCAGTTTAAATTCATCGCTGGAATACGCTTTTATAGCGGGTTGTTTTTTCTGTGCAAATCCTGTTGAGAACGAGAGCAACAAGATGAAGAGAGAGATAAACTTTTTCATAGTAATTTAATCTATTGCAAAGTAAAAGAAATATCTGAATTTACTTTCGCCTCTTCTAACTAATTATTCACAAGCTCTGCCCTTCCAACTGTTCTTCATAAAAGGTCTGAAAACCATTGAAAAAACGGTGAATACTGGGTAAATGAACGACATCAATAGGACATGAATCCATGAAAACTTTTTCCCAGTGAAGGATTGCCACTCCTTTAACAGCATAAATTCTGCCGTTAGCCTCAATACAAAAACCAGAAATAATAATTCAATAGAATACCCCATCCAACACCAAGCAAAAAGCAAATACACCCATGATAATGCGGCTAAAAAAACAATCGATCCTACTACATGAATATATCCCAAACGATAATGTTTTACTTTTCCATTCCATCGCAAGCGTTGTCCAATAATTTCTTGCCATGAATTCACCGCATGCGTTGATACGTTGGCATTGTTAGTAGGACAGCCTATCACTTTCAAATCGTTTTGTTGATGCATGGACAACATTAAAAAAGTATCGTCACCAGAAGCGATATGTTCATTCGAAGCATATCCTTGCACTTTTAACCAAGCTTCTTTTTTAAAAGCCAAGCTAGCTCCTGTGTTTAGCAATGGATATCCTGCCTGCAAGGAACCGATTCCGGAAAGTTGCAAAATTCCGGTTTCCATTACTTGAAAATTTTGCATGAAAGAATCATTAGTATTCACTTGCACGGTTCCACAAACCATGTCCGCATTTTTATCTACACCACTTTCAATCAGAGAAAGAATCCAATTCTCATTGAAGGTACAATCGGCATCCGTAGTTACTATCCAACTTCCCGCTGCATACTCTATCCCTTTTTTCAATGCGAACTTTTTCCCTTTTCCTTCTGATGGTTGTAAGGATAAAACTACAATTGGCGTAGATGCAAATAAATTCAAAATTTTCAAGGAATCATCTTCACTTTGATCATTCACAAAAATCCACTCTACTTTTTCTTTTGGATAATTTTGGGTTGCAAGTTGATTTAAAAATACAGTCAAATTCTTTCCTTCATTTCGAACGGGTACAATAACGGAGACACTAGGTAATTCATCCTTTTGCAGAGACTCAGGAAAAATAGTTCGTGCCATTTGCCAATGTTGACGATACCAAAGCAGCAACAAGAGATAGACCGTATTTAGGATGATAATTACCATTCGTCTTTATCGGTTGTTCCTTTAAACTTTAAAAATAAAATTGAACAAGCACCCAGCAAAGCAGGAATGACCAAGTTTACAAACCACAAAGCGAAAGTAACCATCAACACATCGGAACTCATCCATCCCCCAAAACCAAAAACCGCGATATTTACTCCTCCACGCACGCCCAATTCTCCTAAGGCGATGCTAGGTATTATAGTTATTAGAAAAAACGAGAGGGCAGACAATCCCATCATCAAAGGAAAAGAAACGGAGGGCATGATGATCGCAAACAATATTAATTGCTGAAATGTAAAAACCGCATAACGCAATAATGACAAACACCACAACACAAAAAAATCGGTTCGAGAGCATCGCTCCCAAATATGTATTTTTTCTTTCCACGAAGATTTAATATTGAGTCGATCGACCCATCTCACCACAACTGGCAAATGCAACCATGCGACTGTAACTCCGAGTGTGATTAAGAAAAGAACGAATCTAAACACTTGAATTTCCCAATTTGAAAAATCGATAAAATCAGGAAGAAAATAAATCAACGACAACAATCCTAGTTGCAACGTCACCAACAACTGAGCAGAACTACTCAGAAACGTCAATAGCGCTCCACGGACACGATTTTCTGGATTAAGATACAAGATTCGCCCTGCAAATTCTCCAGAACGGTTAGGCGTAAAAAAACTAACCGTAACTCCGTTAAAAAAGGCTCTCACACTTCTTATGAAAGAAATATTTTGTACTTTCTTAATTATCCATTTCCATTTTAGGGCTTCAATGCTCCAGTTTAAAAGGGCGAGGAAAATAAATCCGACGAGGACGAAAGGATTTACATCAAAAAGCAATTGTTGATACTGCAAAAAATAAGCATCAAGTTCATCGATCTCGGTGTTTATATGCACATAAATAAACCAGCAGGATACTACAAAAATCAATAGTTTAATCCACCACCAACCTTTTTCGTACCAGGGTTTTTGTTTCATATTCTCTTCTTCAAGAAGCAAAAAAGTGAAAGGGATAGTCGTTAGTTTCGGCTATCCCTTCCCGTTAGTAATTATGCTTGTGCTGTGGGTCCGCCGAAGTTCATCGGCATTCCAATGCTTTCCGTTTGTTTGATCGTTCCATGCACCGCCTCGTACTTCTGCACATTATCAGCTAAAGCAGCTAACAAACGCTTTGCATGTTGAGGTGTTAAAACAATTCTAGATTTTACTTTAGCTTTTGGAACACCGGGCATCACCTTTACAAAATCCACCACAAACTCTGCATTAGAATGAGTAATGATGGCTAAATTAGAATAGATCCCTTCTGCTGTCTCTTCCGACAACTCAATGTTCAATTGATTTTGATTATTGTTATTGTTTTCCATTTTTCAGATTTTAAACTTATGATTTACTAACATTCAAACGACGATTCATTAATGCTGAGGCTAAGATACGTATTATCGATTTGAAGTGTTTCCTTAAATCCTTTGTTTTTTAATACCGTTTATAAATATTTAATAGTCCTAATAATCATAGTTATGTTTTTACCACGATTCGCACTAACTCTGACTTGTATTGAACTCATATTACATAATTTAGGACGATATAGTTCTTCGGATATCTGCAATGTAACTTTTAGTTTTAAATTAAGATTCTAGTACGATTTTACTTGTTACTTTCTTTTACGTGAAAAGAAAGTAACCAAAGAAAGCACGCCTCTACAGTGTGAGAAGCAGTGTGAGAGTAAGGAGTGAAATCTAGAAATGTCTGCTCTTCGCTTTATTTCACATTCTGTTTTACTGCCTGAGGCTCTCGAGGGCAGCAAAAATCGGTTCGCGCTGTTGCCTTGACGACCTACGCACCTGCCTGCCGGCAGGCAGGCTTTACCAAACGAAATTACATTTTATTAAAATTTATTGCTCGAGTTATTATTCCATTTATGTTTAAATAATTGTACTAGATAATATGTAGAAACGGTATAACTTTAAAAGGATAGTATCCATTTATATCACCTCATCTCACCTATTGCTTTGTAAAAACAGAAACGCTCTCATCAGAAGTGACGAGAGCGTTTCTTTACAATACTATGCTATTATGCTTCTTCTACAACTTCCTTTTTAGAAGCCATTAAAAGATCATATTCTTCTTGAGATCCAACGATCATTTTCTCGTATTCACGGAGACCAGTACCTGCAGGAATTAAATGTCCTACGATAACGTTTTCCTTCAATCCGTTCAAATGATCCACCGCACCACGAATAGCAGCTTCGTTCAACACCTTCGTCGTTTCCTGGAAGGATGCAGCCGAAATCCAGCTCTTCGTATGTAAGGATGCTTGCGTAATTCCTTGTAGCAATGGAGAAGAAGTAGCCGGAGTAGCATCACGCGCCTCCACGATCTTCAAATCCTTACGCTTCAATTGAGAGTTCTCATCGCGCAACTGACGCAAGGTTACAATTTGACCTGCTTTGAAACGCGTTGAATCACCGGGCTCAACAATTACCTTCTTATCAATAACCGAATCATTTTCTTCCATGAAAACAATTTTGTTCACTGATTCTCTCTCGAGAAAGCGAGTATCACCTGGATCTTCAATGATTACTTTACGCATCATTTGACGAACGATCGTTTCAAAATGCTTATCATTAATTTTCACACCTTGCAGACGATATACCTCTTGAATTTCATTCACAAGATACTCTTGTACTGCCGTAGGTCCTTTGATTGCTAAGATATCACTTGGCGTTGTAGCTCCATCAGAAAGAGGGAATCCAGCGCGAGTAAAGTCACCATCCTGAACCAGGATATGCTTACTCAATGGAACCAAATATTTCTTCACTTCACCATCGCGAGAAGTAATAATTACCTCACGATTACCACGCTTCACTCCACCATAACTTACTACTCCGTCGATTTCAGAAACCACAGCAGGATTGCTTGGGTTACGTGCTTCAAACAATTCAGTAACACGTGGAAGTCCTCCCGTGATATCACCCGTACGTCCTAATTGACGTGGGATCTTCACCAAGATTTTACCGAGTTCAATTTTATCACCTTCGTTTACTACGATGTGTGCACCTACTGGAATGTTATAAGACTTTACTGTCTCTTTGCCATTCATGATTTTAATTACAGGAATCTTCGTCTTATCACGGCTATCAATTACAATCTTCTCAGTAAATCCAGTTTGCTCATCGGAATCTTCCTTATAAGTAACACCTTCTTCAATATGTTCGTAAGCAATTTTACCTGCGAACTCAGAGATGATAACCGCGTTAAACGGATCCCATTCGCAAAGCACTTTACCTACTTCCACCATATCGCCTTCCTTCACATGTAAGTGACCTCCGTAAGGAATGATACCTGAATTAAGAACAGCACGTGTATTTACATCAATGATTCGAATTTCACCCGAACGACCAATTACTAAATCCACATCTTCTCCTTTCGTACCAACACGAATTACACGAACCTCTTCAAACTCTACGATTCCTGCGAACTTCGCAACAATAGAAGTCTCGGTAGCACCTTTCACGGCCACACCACCGACGTGGAACGTACGAAGTGTAAGCTGTGTTCCAGGCTCACCGATGGATTGCGCTGCAATAACTCCAACGGCTTCACCTTTCTGTACCATACGACCCGTAGATAAGTTACGACCGTAGCAACGACCGCAAACACCTTTCTTCGACTCACAAGTTAATACCGAACGAATCTCTACCATTTCGATAGGAGAATCTTGGATAGCCGATGCGATTTCCTCAGTAATTTCTTCACCAGATTGTACCAACATCTTTCCCGTTTGTGGATGAATAACATCATTCACACAAACACGACCGAGGATACGATCATATAAACTTTCAACAATATCTTCTTGATTCTTCAAAGCCATCATTGCTAAACCACGTAAGGTTCCACAATCCGGATCTCTAATGATTACATCTTGAGCAACGTCAACTAAACGACGAGTCAAGTAACCAGCATCCGCCGTTTTAAGAGCGGTATCAGCAAGACCTTTACGTGCTCCATGAGTAGAGATAAAGTACTCAAGGATCGAAAGACCTTCTTTAAAGTTTGAAAGAATTGGATTCTCGATAATCTCACCACCGGTTGAACCTGATTTTTGTGGCTTAGCCATCAAACCTCTCATTCCACCTAACTGACGAATCTGCTCTTTAGATCCACGAGCACCAGAATCAAGCATCATGTAAACAGAGTTGAATCCCTGCTTATCATTCTTCATTTGATTCATTAATGTATCGGTAATCTTAGAGTTGGTACGAGACCAAATATCAATAATCTGATTGTAACGCTCGTTATTCGTGATGAATCCCATGTTGTAATTACTCATCACCTCTTCTACTTCCACATTGGCTTTACCAACCAATACTTCTTTCTCTACAGGAATGATTACATCATTCAAGTTGAACGATAGTCCACCTCTGAATGCCATACGGAAACCAAGATCTTTAATGTCGTCAAGGAAGCGTGCCGTTACTGCAACACCTGTTTCCTTTAATACATTTCCGATGATATCACGCAATGATTTTTTAGTTAATAATTCATTGATGTAACCTGCAGCCGGTGGTACTACCTCATTGAAGAGAACACGACCAACTGTTGTTTCAATTAAACGATTAACGATTTTATTATCTTCACGTACGTTTGCTTTTACTCGAATCCAAGCATGCAAATCAACACGATCTTCATTGTAAGCAATGACTACTTCTTCAGCAGAATAAAATGCTAAACCTTCGCCACGAACTTTTAAGTCAGCAGTAGTTTTCTTGCCTTTCGTGATGTAATAAAGTCCTAGTACCATGTCCTGAGAAGGTACAGTCACTGGAGCTCCATTCGCTGGATTCAAGATATTATGTGATGCAAGCATCAACATTTGCGCTTCTAAGATGGCAGCATGTCCTAACGGTAAATGCACCGCCATCTGGTCACCGTCAAAGTCAGCGTTGAAGGCTGTACACACGAGAGGATGTAACTGAATTGCTTTTCCTTCGATCAATTTCGGTTGGAAAGCTTGAATACCCAATCTGTGAAGAGTTGGGGCACGATTCAACATGACAGGATGTCCTTTCAACACATTCTCGAGGATATCCCAAACGATAGCATCTTTACGATCTACAATTTTCTTCGCGCTCTTTACCGTCTTCACAACACCCCTTTCAATCATTTTACGAATGATGAACGGCTTGAATAATTCGGCAGCCATATCTTTTGGCAAACCGCACTCATGCAATTTCATTTCTGGTCCAACAACAATTACGGAACGAGCTGAATAATCCACACGTTTTCCCAAAAGGTTTTGACGGAAACGACCTTGCTTACCTTTCAAGGAATCAGAAAGTGATTTCAAGGCACGGTTACTCTCTGTTTTCACCGCATTTACTTTACGGCTATTATCAAAAAGAGAATCTACCGCTTCCTGCAACATTCGCTTCTCATTACGAAGGATTACTTCAGGAGCTTTGATTTCGATCAATCGCTTTAGACGATTATTTCTGATGATCACACGACGATATAAATCGTTCAAGTCAGACGTTGCAAAACGACCACCATCTAATGGAACGAGTGGACGTAATTCTGGTGGAATTACAGGAACCACTTTTACGATCATCCACTCAGGATGATTTTCAATATGTCCATTTGCCATACGGAACGACTCAACCACTTGAAGACGCTTTAACGCTTCGTTTTTACGTTGCTGACTAGTTTCTGTATTGGCTTGGTGACGTAATTTGAAACTTAACTCATCCAACTGAAGACGAGAAAGCAAATCAAATAAAGCATCAGCACCCATTTTAGCGATGAACTTATTAGGATCCTTATCGTCTAAGTGATGATTGTCTTTTGGAAGTGTTTCCATCATGGCTAAATACTCTTCTTCCGTTAAGAAGTCTAAGTAATTCACACCATCTTCGGCTTTCACTCCCGCTTGAATAACTACATAACGCTCGTAGTAAATAATTAAATCCAGTTTCTTGGTAGGAAGACCTAGCAAGTAACCAATTTTATTTGGCAATGAACGGAAGTACCAGATATGCGCAACAGGAACGGTAAGGGTAATATGTCCCATACGTTCGCGACGCACTTTCTTCTCGGTAACCTCCACTCCGCAACGATCACAAACAATTCCTTTGTAACGGATGCGCTTATATTTTCCACAGTGACATTCCCAATCCTTTACAGGACCGAAAATTCGCTCACAGAAAAGACCATCACGTTCCGGCTTATAGGTACGGTAGTTGATAGTTTCCGGCTTCAACACCTCGCCGCTACTTTGCTCGAGGATGTTCTCCGGACTGGAGAGACTGATGGTGATTTTAGTGAAATTGCTTTTCAGCTTTTGGTCTTTTTTAGCGGCCATGTTTTCTTTATCGGTATAACGTGAACGTTTTCAATGATAATTTTTGGTGGGGATGATCCCCTTTACTTAGTCTAAAGTTACCTTCAAACAAAGTCCTTGTAACTCGTGCAATAACACGTTAAAGGATTCCGGAATTCCGGGTAGTGGCATGTTATCACCTTTCACGATGGCTTCGTAAGCTTTCGCACGACCCAATACGTCATCGGATTTAACCGTCAACAATTCCTGTAAGATATTAGCTGCTCCGAATGCTTCAATCGCCCAAACCTCCATCTCACCAAAACGCTGACCTCCGAATTGAGCTTTACCACCCAATGGTTGTTGCGTAATCAATGAATAAGGTCCGATTGAACGAGCATGCATCTTATCATCTACCATATGTCCTAGTTTCAGCATGTAGATAATTCCTACTGTTGCTGGTTGATGGAAACGATCACCGGTTCCTCCATCATAGAGATAAGTAGTTCCAAATTTAGGAAGACCAGCTTTCGTTACATAGTGATCAATTTCAGCTAAAGTTGCACCATCAAAAATTGGCGTTGCGAACTTCACACCTAACTTCTCACCTGCCCACGCAAGTACGGTCTCATAAATCTGACCCAAGTTCATCCTGGATGGTACTCCCAATGGATTCAATACGATATCAACTGGCGTTCCGTCCTCGAGGTAAGGCATATCTTCATCACGTACAATACGTGCAACGATACCCTTGTTTCCGTGACGACCTGCCATCTTATCACCCACTTTCAATTTACGTTTTTTAGCAATGTAGACTTTCGCTAATTGCATAATTCCAGTTGGTAATTCATCACCAATTTGAATCTGGAATTTCTTACGCTTATAAGAGGCAATAATCTCATTCGCTTTCACGATGTAATTCGTTAAAAGACGAGTGATTTGTTCGTTCTTTTCTTTATCGGTAGTCCACTTGGTAGGATTGATATTATTATAATCTAAATCCGCCAACATTTTCTGCGTGAACTTCGAACCTTTTGGAATTGCAACTTCTTTGTATGCGTTCATCACCCCTTGAGATGTTTTACCGCTAACTAAGAAGAACAATTTCTCTACCAACTGAACTTTTAATTCAGCGATATCTTTTTCTTGTTCCCCGTCAAAACGAGCTACTATATTTTTCTCATCATCACGGCTACGCTTATCTTTGATAGCACGAGAGAATAACTTCTTATCAATTACAACACCTTTTACAGATGGTGGAACTTTCAAAGAGGCATCCTTCACATCACCGGCTTTATCACCGAAGATTGCACGCAATAATTTTTCTTCTGGAGATGGATCGGTCTCTCCTTTTGGAGTGATTTTACCAATGAGGATATCGCCTTCACCTACTTCTGCACCCACACGAATTAATCCGTGTTCGTCCAATTCACGAGTAGCTTCTTCACTTACGTTAGGAATATCCGCTGTTAACTCTTCCAATCCGCGTTTTGTATCACGCACTTCAAGACTGTATTCATCCACGTGAATCGACGTAAAAATATCTTCACGTACCACACGCTCAGAGATTACGATCGCATCCTCAAAGTTGTATCCTTTCCATGGCATGAAAGCCACTTTCAAGTTACGTCCAAGAGCTAATTCACCTGCTTCAGTAGCATAACCTTGACAAAGAACTTGACCTTTTTTAATCTTATCGCCTTTCTTAACAATTGGCTTTAAGTTGATACAAGTATTTTGGTTCGTCTTTTGGAATTTGATGAGTTTATAAATACGAACATCATCTTCAAAGCTTACCATTTTCTCTTCGTCAGTACGCACATTACGAACGTGAATTTCATTCGCGTCAACGTATTCTACGGTACCACCATAATCTGCATTAATCAATACGCGGCTATCACGAACAACATCACCTTCGAGACCTGTACCTACGATTGGCGCTTGTGGGCGCAATAGAGGAACGGCCTGACGTTGCATGTTCGATCCCATCAGGGCACGGTTGGCATCATCATGCTCCAAGAAAGGAATCAATGATGCTGCAATCGATGCAATTTGATTAGGCGCTACGTCGATCAAACTAATTTCATTTGGTTCAACGATTGGGAAGTCACCTTCGAAACGAGCTTTCACTTTTTCTTTAGCGAAAAATCCTTCTTCGTCAACGGCAGCATTCGCCTGAGCGATTACTTTAGTATCTTCTTCTTCAGCGGTAAGGTAAGTAATGCTTCCACCGATATCCACTTTCCCTTCAGATACATGTCGGTACGGTGTAGAGATAAATCCTAGATTATTAATTTTCGCGAAAACACAAAGCGAAGAAATCAAACCAATGTTTGGTCCCTCTGGTGTTTCAATCGTACACAAGCGCCCGTAGTGGGTGTAGTGAACGTCACGAACCTCGAAACCTGCTCTTTCACGAGAAAGACCACCAGGTCCAAGGGCAGAAAGGCGTCGTTTATGAGTTATTTCAGCGAGTGGATTAGTTTGATCCATGAACTGGCTCAACTGATTCGTTCCGAAGAACGAGTTGATCACACTCGACAATGTCTTCGCGTTAATCAAATCAGCAGGAGTGAACACTTCATTATCACGAACGTTCATACGCTCACGGATAGTACGCGCCATACGCGCTAAACCTACTCCGAACTGAGAGTACAATTGCTCACCCACGGTACGAACACGACGATTACTTAAGTGATCGATATCATCCACAATCGTTTTTGCATTGATCAACATGATCAAATACTTAATGATGGCAATAATATCTTCCTTCGTAAGAACCTTCGTTTCTACAGGAGTAGTTAAATTCAATTTACGGTTCAGACGGAAACGACCTACTTCACCTAAATCATAACGCTTATCAGAGAAGAACAACTTGTCGATAATACCACGAGCCGTTTCCTCATCGGGTGGCTCAGCATTACGCAACTGACGATAGATATGCTCTACCGCTTCCTTTTCAGAGTTCGAAGTATCTTTTTGTAAAGTGTTATAGATGATCGCATAGTCGTTCGTGTTGGCATCTTCCTTATGAAGGATTACTGACTTCACACCTGCGTCTACGATCATATCGATATGATCATCTTCAATAATAGTTTCACGCTCGAGAATCACTTCATTACGCTCGATAGAAACTACTTCACCGGTATCTTCATCCACGAAATCTTCTAACCAGCTCTTAAGAACCCTTGCAGCAAGCTTACGCCCTACTACCTTCTTAAGTCCAGCCTTACTCACCTTCACTTCGTCGGCGAGTCCGAACAATTCGAGAATATCTTTATCTGTTTGGTATCCGATAGCACGTAGTAACGTGGTTACCGGGAATTTTTTCTTACGATCGATGTAGGCATACATGACGCTATTGATATCTGTTGCGAACTCAATCCATGATCCTTTGAACGGGATCACACGAGCGGAGTACAACTTCGTACCATTAGCATGACGGCTTTGACCGAAGAACACCCCTGGGGAACGATGCAATTGAGATACTACAACGCGTTCAGCGCCATTGATCACAAAAGTTCCTTTTGGTGTCATGTAAGGGATGGTTCCGAGATACACATCCTGCACGATTGTTTCAAAATCTTCGTGTTCAGGATCCGTACAATAAAGCTTCAACTTCGCTTTAAGTGGAACACTGTACGTTAATCCACGTTCAATACACTCATCGAGAGCATAACGGGGAGGATCAACGAAATAATCGATAAATTCAAGAACGAAATTATTTCTTGAATCGGTAATCGGGAAATTTTCACTAAAAACCTTATAAAGACCCTCTTGGGCGCGGTTATCAGCAGTAGTTTCAAGTTGGAAGAAGTCTTGGAAAGACTTCAACTGAATCTCGAGAAAATCAGGGTAATCAATCCTATGTTTACTCTTACTGAAATTAATTCGGTTGGATACTGACTTCTCGGAGGAGAGACTTGTTTTCGTAGTCAAGGCGAAGGGGTTTTAATTAGTTAACTATCAACCGTTCGGAATCCGGTTTTACCCGGGGTAATGAAAATGGGAAAAACCTGTTCCACCGAACGGGTGGAACAGGTTTATTAAAAGACTTAAAGTTAATTACTTAACTTCAACCTCTGCACCCGCTTCTGTAAGCTGTTGGTTAAGTGCATTAGCTTCATCTTTAGTTACGCCTTCTTTCACTGGCTTTGGAGCTTGGTCAACAAGATCTTTAGCTTCTTTCAAGCCAAGACCTGTTAAATCTTTAACAAGCTTCACGATAGCCAATTTATTTGGGCCTGCTGCTTTTAGGATTACATCGAAAGAAGTTTTCTCTTCAGCTGCTGCACCAGCGCCTGCGCCTGGTGCTGCTACTGCCACTGCTGCTGCAGCTGGTTCGATACCGTACTCATCTTTCAAAATTGTTGCGAGTTCCTGAACTTCTTTAACTGTCAGGTTCACGAGTTGTTCAGCGAATGCTTTCAAATCTGCCATTGTATTTAATTTTTTTTAGTTACTTAATTGTTGTTTTTGAATGATTTTTAAGGAAGGATTATACCCACGATATGACTAAGCACATTGGCTTAAGCAGCGCGTTCTTCCAGGGTTTTTAGTATACCAGCAATCTTGGCACCCTGACCTTTTAGGCCAGAAATAACAGATTGAGCTGGAGACTGAAGTAAGCCGATAACATCTCCGATGAGTTCGTTTTTCGATTTCAGTGCTGCTAACGCATCCAACTGATCTTCTCCAACGTAAATTCCACCGTCGATATAAGCGCTCTTAAATCCAGGCTTAGTAGCATTTTTACCGCTTTCTCTGCGGAAATCCTTAATTAATTTAGCAGGAAGACTTGAAGATTCAGACGCCATGATAGCGGATGATCCTTTCAAGGTTGGAATCATCAGAGAGAAATCTCCTTCGATTTTTTCCAGTGCTTTCTTAATCAACGAATTTTTTGCCACCTTCAACTGCACTTGCTTCGTAAAGCAAGCACGACGTAACTTGGAGGTCTTTTCAGAATTCAATGTTTCAAAATCTGTGATATAGAAATTATTGAATTGACTTAAAGTAACTACCAGTTCATCTATGATTTGGTTCTTTTCTTCTCTTGTCATGTGACGAATTCGTATTAATTTGTTTTGGCCTTAGATACTTTTCGCTTCTATGCGAATTCCTGGGCTCATCGTGCTACTAACAGAAATACTTTTCATGTATTGTCCTTTTGCAGCAGTTGGTTTAAGCTTTACGATTGTCTGCAGTAATTCTTGAGCATTTTCTAACAACTTAGTAGCGTCGAAAGATACTTTTCCAATGGAAGCATGGATAATACCTGTTTTGTCTACTTTGAAGTCGATTTTACCACCTTTCACATCTGTAACCGCTTTGCCGACATCGTTTGTAACGGTACCGGTTTTAGGGTTAGGCATGAGGTTTCGTGGCCCTAGAATTTTACCTAACTTACCCACTTTCGCCATAACACCGGGCATTGTGATCACGATATCTACATCAGTCCAACCGCCTTCGATTTTCGTGATGTATTCATCTAGACCCACATGATCGGCACCTGCGTCGCGAGCTTCTTGTTCTTTGTCGGGAGTACATAACACCAATACACGAACTGTTTTACCAGTTCCGTGTGGAAGCGTAACGATACCACGTACCATTTGATTGGCTTTACGTGGATCAACACCGAGGCGTATGCTCAGATCGACAGAAGCATCAAACTTGGTATAAGAAGTTTCTTTTACCAGCTTGGTAGCTTCAACAAGCGTGTAGGCTTTATCAGCATCTACTTTCGCATAAGCTACTTTTTGATTCTTGGTTAACTTAGCCATTTTCTGATTCTGAGTTTATTAATGTTTCGGTATCGGATCACGGGAAGCAGCTAGCGATTCCCGATACCTTAATCAGTTTTTTTAGTTTTCCCAGGGTGCGGATCCTTCCACATTGATACCTGCACTACGCGCTGATCCAGCAATCATTTTCATTGCTGATTCAATTGTAAAGCAGTTCATGTCTACCATTTTGCCTTCGGCAATTTTGCGGACCTGATCCCAGGTTACTGTTCCAACTTTTTTACGATTCGACTCTGTCGAACCTTTTTGAATTTTAGCCACCTCCATCAACTGAATGAATGCTGGAGGGGTTTTGACGATAAAGTCAAAAGACTTATCGGTGTATACGGTGATAATTACCGGCAATACCTGACCCGCTTTATCCTGCGTACGCGCGTTAAACTGCTTGCAGAATTCCATAATGTTCACCCCTTTCGCACCAAGTGCTGGTCCGATAGGAGGTGCCGGGTTGGCAGAGCCGCCTTTCACCTGTAATTTGATGAGTGCGCCTATTTCTTTTGCCATTGTTGTTTTACTTGTTTATTAATGATTCGAAACCTTCATTGTGGAGAGATGACTCTTCGGCCGGGAGTGGAAGCTTGCCGGCTGATGAATCCAATGAATAATTTACGATTCTTTTTCTACTTGCATGTAACTCAGTTCGAGTGGTGTTTTGCGTCCGAAGATTTTCACCATCACTTTCAACTTTTTCTTTTCTTCATTCACTTCTTCAATCACACCAGAGAAACTATTAAAAGGACCGTCTGTTACTTTTACTGTTTCACCTACTACGAAAGGTATATTTATTACTTCTTCGCTATCTACTAAATCATCAACGATTCCGAGGATACGATTTACTTCACTTTGTCTTAGTGGTGTTGGAGGAGTTCCTTTAGCACCTAAAAATCCAATTACACCAGTCGTGTTTTGGATGATATGGGGTATTTCACCTGTCAATTCAGCTTCGATCAAAACATATCCTGGTAGATGAGCACGTTCCTTACTGATTTTCTTACCATCTTTAATTTGGTAATATTTCTCCATGGGGATGAGCACTTGCACTACAGAATCTTCCAAGCCGTTACGAGCAATTTCACTCTCGATATACTGCTTTACTTTCTTTTCTTTTCCGCTAATGGCACGGATGACATACCACTTCTTCTTACCGGTTGTCGTCTCAGTCATGATCAATTAAGCGAAGAGGTTATAAATAACATTTAAGACTCCTTGGAAAACGACATCTATTAAAAAGATCACGCAACCAAAAATCAAAGTAGCAACCAAAACTACGATGGCACTGCTTTGTAACTCAGCCCAAGTAGGCCATGAAACCTTATTCATGAGTTCATTGTAGGAATCCTGTATGTAGGCTGAAATCTTTTGCATGATCTACTCCGTTTATTTATTTGGCAATTATTATTTACTAGTTCTTTTCGCACGGGTGGAGAGACTCGAACTCCCAGCCAATGGTTTTGGAGACCACTACTCTACCAATTGAGCTACACCCGTATTACTCTTCAATTTCAGTAGTAGCTACTCTACCTCCCGATAGCTATCGGGATGAGCTACACCCGTATTTACTCATCAATTTCAGTAGTAGCTACTCTAACCCCCCTCGACAAGCTCAGGGTGAGCTACACTCTTAATCCACGCTGTTTTCAATGAAGAACTTCGGATTACTCGTGGGTTCGCAGCGCAATTTTATTTCAGAACATCAATTTCAAAATCAATTTCAATGACGAGGTATTTTTCGTTTGGATAACATCAACCTCTTTTCGAAGTGATTTTCCACTAAAATTGACACAAAAAACATGTTCCAATTAAACACGTGCGTCCCAACCTATTGGCCGGGACGATCACGTGCTTAGAATGTATAAGATTACTCGATAATCTCAGTAACCTGACCAGCACCAACGGTACGACCACCTTCACGAATTGCGAAACGAAGTCCTTTATCCATGGCGATTGGTTGAATCAATTCAACTGTGATAGTTACGTTATCACCAGGCATAACCATTTCACGTCCTTCTGGAAGAGTGATCTCACCTGTTACGTCCGTTGTTCGGAAGTAAAACTGTGGACGGTATTTGTTATGGAATGGAGTATGACGACCACCTTCTTCTTTCTTCAATACATAGATCTCAGCTTGGAATTTAGCATGAGGTTTAACTGAACCTGGTTTTGCGATAACCATACCACGACGGATATCGGTTTTCTCAATACCACGTAATAATAAACCTACGTTATCTCCTGCTTCACCACGGTCAAGAATCTTACGGAACATTTCCACACCTGTAACGGTAGAAGAAAGTTTTTCAGATTGCATACCGATGATATCTACAACATCATTTGAGTTAATTACACCACGTTCGATACGACCTGTAGCAACTGTTCCACGACCTGTGATCGAGAAAACGTCCTCTACGGGCATAAGGAAAGGCTTGTCAACTTCACGAGGAGGAAGTGGAATAAAAGTATCCACCGCTTCCATCAATTCATTGATTTTAGGTACCCAATTAGCATCAAGATTTAATCCACCTAATGCAGATCCACGAATGATTGGTGTAGTATCACCATCATACTTGTAAAAAGAAAGTAATTCGCGAATTTCCATCTCAACTAAATCAAGAAGTTCTGGATCATCTACAGCATCTACTTTATTCATGAAAACAACAATCTTTGGAACACCTACCTGGCGCGCAAGCAAGATATGCTCACGAGTTTGAGGCATTGGACCATCCGTCGCTGCAACCACAAGAATAGCTCCGTCCATTTGAGCAGCACCAGTAACCATGTTTTTCACATAATCGGCGTGACCTGGACAGTCAACGTGAGCATAGTGACGATTTAACGTCTGATACTCAACGTGAGATGTGTTGATTGTAATACCACGCTCTTTCTCTTCTGGAGCGTTATCAATAGAGGAGAAATCCCTCTTTTCTGCCAAACCAGACTGAGCAAGAACCTGAGTTATTGCAGCAGTAAGAGTGGTCTTGCCATGGTCAACGTGACCAATAGTTCCAATGTTTACGTGAGGCTTGGAACGATCAAATTTCTCTTTTGCCATTTTATATAAGTGTTATTGTAATTGTTTAAATTTTACTTTTTAATTAATATTGAGCCAATGACCAGGATCGAACTGGTGACCTCATCCTTACCATGGATGTGCTCTACCGACTGAGCTACATTGGCGGGATAAGAATGAACTTTATTCTTAATCGGATGCCTATTCCAGTTTACTAGCTGTTTTCGTCACTCCGAACCCGCCGGGTATTGTACTTTGATTGGGGGCGTGAAATTACGAAAATTATTGAATCATACAACTCATTATCAATAATTTTAGTTGTGTTGAAGATTCTACTTCATTTTCAACACCATTCAAGCACCAATTTGCTTATTCAAGCACTTATAGAGCGGAAGACGAGGCTCGAACTCGCTACCCTCAGCTTGGAAGGCTGATGCTCTACCAAATGAGCTACTTCCGCTTATGCCATCTTTACTCTTTTCAGCAAGAAGTGGAGAATCTCCATCCTTTTCTTTTTAGAGCTTACCGTCTTTTCAAGAACGGAAGACGAATTTCTAGTATTCAAAGAACCTGGTGGGGAGAGAAGGATTCGAACCTTCGAACTCGTATGAGGACAGATTTACAGTCTGTTGCCGTTGGCCGCTTGGCTATCTCCCCGAATTGTTTCAGCCAATACGGTAATGAACGATTCAAATACCCCTGTTTTGGATACAAGATTTTGTATCCCCACAAGAGCCGATGGAGGGATTCGAACCCCCGACCTACTGATTACAAATCAGTAGCTCTGACCAACTGAGCTACATCGGCTTGATTTTCAATGAACTATGACACACTCCCCAAAAAGGGACTGCAAATTTAGTGAATTCTTTATTTCAAACAAGAGTTCGAATAAAAAAAACTTAGAAAGATTGAATTATTTCTTTGCTTTGATTCTGAAAATCTTAAATCCTTTTTTGATGGATGAATAATTTCTCATTATCCATCCATCAAAAAAAGAAAAAAATACTTGAATATCAAATACTTATAATTTAACGAATCGAGTTTGAACTTTTAAATTGTTCCGATCGGAAACCATCAAGAAATAAACACCTTCCTTTAAATTTCCAACAAAAATATTTTCTTGTGTTCGCTTTTGATCAAAACTTTCTTGTTTCACGACCCTTCCATGCGCATCGGTAATTGAAATTGCAGTAAATCCATCTTCAAAAGCAACTGAAATATTCTCATGAGAAGGATTCGGATAAATATTCAATTTAGATTCTAGAGAAAGTTCATCCACTCCCACCGCGCTGGATCCTGTATTGATTCGCAATACATAAATCCTATTAAATCCAAAATCCTCATTGGGTGCCCAAGGTTGTCCGGAAAAAGTGATAAATGTTTGATTAGGTCTCCAATTAAAATTCGATGTAGCCAAAGAAATATTCTCCATGTGTTCTTCTATTCCCACGAAATAAGTTCCAGCAGTTAATTGCAATGGATTACCTGCTAAATTTTTTACTTCTAAGGTAAGCCATACTCCATCTGTGTCTGATGCTGAGAAGAAATAATAATCAGACCATCCAATGATCGCTCCTGGAGCTCCTCCCGTGAAATTATAAATATTGACACGCGTAGTATCTCCTTCAGTAGGTCCGTTGCAACGGAAGGTAACCGACGTAATAATATCTGAATTAGGTAACGAATAAATCTGCCCTAAGACACCTCCTCCTAACGAACCTCCAATTCCCAAAGCGCCATTGATAACACCATTATCCCTTGCCATAACGGTATCCGTTACCGAAAAAGAGAAAGAATTGGTATCGTTCGATGGATTTTGGTCGGCGAATCCCAAGGTAGTAAGCACTCCGCTAACCTGATAATTACCGATGACAGTGGGAATGAAACTACTTGAAGGACTGACTAACGTATTACTTCCTGCTAACAAATTACTATACGAACCCATACCAGAAAAAACTGAACTTACACCCAGCTTAACATTCACATTATAATTTACAGTAGGAATTGAATTCGCTCCCAAATTCGAAACGATAGCAGGAAAGCTGAATGCGCTCAATTGTTGATCGGGCAACATCGTATAAGCAGGTTGCCATTTAAAAGTATCTAAGGCTACATCATACGACAACTGAGAAGCGCTATCTAATTCATAAGCGAATAATACATCTGAAGCCGTATCCTGCATGATCCCAGCAATAGTGAGTTCACCAGGAACAAATGAATCCGTAATAAAGAGACCTCCAGCAATTCCAATAGTTGGAGTAGTTAGCCCTACATCACTGTTTACATTATAAATTACAAAAGAGGGACTTCCCGAAGGCAAATTCAATCGAACTAAATTTGATGATACACCTCCACCTTGATCAAAAGCCCAAAGAAAGGGACCGCCAAAACTGAGGTTATCGATGGCGATTCCATAAATTCCTCCTAGCGTATGCGTAGCCAATGGAATAGAATTAAGTACTGTGCCTGTTAGATCTACTTCCACTAAAGGAGAACCAAAATTGCTGATCCAAAAACCTCCTAAGCCACCATTCGTAAGTGGACTATAGGTAATGCTTCGAGCGTTAAATCCTATTCCAGCCATGCTAATTGTACTTACCAATGTTTTGGTTACAGGATCTACTTTTTTGACAACAGGAGTATTATCTGCCATGTATAAGTACGTACCATCTGTAGTAATACTTCTAACTCCTGAAATTGGTGCTCCCACCCCTGCGATTTTAAAACCCGAAATTACAGTTCCTGCTGCGGTTAATGTAAACAATGAATCCTTATTCCATTTTGCTACCCACCACTCGGTACCTGTCCAGGCTACGGCTGCAAAGCCACTTGATCCTGAAACGGTGGAGTCGAGCATTGAAATAAATTGAATATCCCATAAACTCGCAGCAGAAGGTGGAGTAATGTTGCCACCGTCAGGAATAGAACCCGGGATGATTTCAGAAAGGTTAATTTGTTGAATCGGACGCTGGTCCATATTCACTTTTTGGGAATAGCCCGCATTAACATTTAAGAATAAGGCGGAAACAATGATAAGTAGTAGATGCTTCATAGTTTGAATAATTTGAAATAGATAGGCTAATTAAGCAAATAAAATAATATGTTGAACGAAAATTAAAAAATAGAATTGAAAATAGAAACCTTGCGACGGATTCTCTTCCTTCCCAGAGATATCAGTTTAGACTGTAAGGAGACTGGTCTTAAGTTAAAAGGTAAGTGAAGTTAGAAATTCTCAGATTCTTCTACTAATACCAACACCAAGCTTCAGTATCAATTTCTCTCTTCAAACAATAAAAAGCTTATTTAAAAAAAAGAGCCTGCAGATGCAGACTCTTTCTATTTCAATAAATAAAAGAAGGTTATACTCCTCTCAATTTTTCTTTATGCTTTGTAATTTGTTTACGTAAAGCTTCCACAGCATTGTCGGTTGCCTCTTCAAAAGATTTACATTGTTCACTTGCAAAAAGCGTCTTTCCAGGAGTAGAGATTTTAATTTCAGCGATCTTGTTTCCTTTTTCATTGTCTTTATCTAAACGCAGAAAAACTTCCGATTCGACAATGGCGTCATATAGCTGATTTAACTTCTCAACTTTCTCTTCAACGAACTTCAACAATTTTTGATCTGCATCAAAATGGATGGATTGAATTTTAACTTTCATATTCTTGAATTTTAAATTAATTATATTTTATTTGATTATGCTTTAGGAAAAGCTTGTTTATATACTTCCTTTAATTTTTCAATGCTATTGTGGGTATAGACCTGTGTAGCGGCCAAACTACTATGACCTAAGATTTCTTTAATTGCATTAATATCAGCACCATGATTTAGCATAGCCGTAGCAAAGCTATGTCGTAAAATATGCGGACTTCTTTTCTTACCAGTAGACACGAGACTAATACTACTTTTCACTGTACGGTAAACGAATCCAGGATACATTTGGTTACCATTATTGCCTAAGAAGAAATAAAGTGAATCACCACCTACTTCTTTTAGAAACTCGGATCTCAGACCAAGGTAATTTTGCAAGATGATTTTGAACGAATTAGTGATCGGAATTTGTCGGACTTTATTACGCTTCCCCAGCACTGTTACGGTTAAACTAAACAAATTGACATCGCTCACCTTTAAACCAATTAACTCGGACAAACGAACACCTGTCCGATAAAAGAAATCGACCATCAAAAAATTTCTTACCGATTGAAAATCGCCTGCTTTTTCCATTTTAGGATCGAGAAGTCTTTCCATTTTCTCTTCATCCACATACTCGGGCAGTTTCTTTTTTGTTTTAGGCGCTTGCACTTTTAACATAGGATTTCTTTGTACGATCCTCTGACGTACTAAGTATCTATACAACGTTCGTAATGTTGTTATTTTACGATTAACAGAGCGTGGATCTAACTTTTCCTCCATCAGTGAAACGATCCAAGAGCGAATAATAAAATGAGATGCTTCTGAAGGAGCTGAAATTTGATACTGCGCTTGCAAAAAATCAAGAAACTGTTTTAGATCTGTATCATACGCCAATACCGTGTGAGCCGAATATCTTTTTTCATGCTTCAAATAAGAGATAAAAGTATCGTACTCGCTATTCATATTGACCCTTCCGTATTTACTGCTTCGGTTACTACATCTACAACATAAAATGTTATTGCTTCGCACATTACTACTACAATATAAAAGGCTACTCCGTCGGTCAAAACCTACGCAATACAATGTAATAACATAAAAACAATAAAAAAGTTGTATTGATACTATACTGCTTAGTTCATGACATTTATTTTAATGCTTTAACTCCGCAGTACTCAGTTTGTAGCACAACCTCCGCAGTACAAAGTAAAGATACGTACGAATGAGCCTAATTGGTAATTAAAATGGAATGTTTTACACATTTTGATGATTAAAAAAAGAAGCTTATTTCAACCTTGACTGCTAAAAAAATCTAATTCTGAAGAACTGTTAGGCTAAAAATCAGATCAAAATATAAAAAAAGAAAAATCCGAGCTCTTTAAGAACCCGGATTATAAATATCTGGAATAAGAAATTAAATTTCTATATTAGAATGCATCAAGTTCTTATACACCGCTTTCTTGATTTCAGTACGACGGGTAATAGAAGGCTTCTCAAATGCTTGACGTGCGCGTAGTTGCTTTACAGTGCCCGTTTTTTCAAACTTCTTCTTGTACTTCTTAAGCGCTTTGTCGATTGTTTCGTTTTCTTTAATCGGAACTATGATCATGATCAAATTTTAATTGGACTGCAAAGATACACAGGGAATGATTTAAAACAAGGGAATATGAATTAAAATTATCGATGTGCATAACTCTTGCCTTTAGTCAATTTTAGCAGTAATGATTGATTTACAGATATTTAATTGTAATGAAAGAGATTTTTAAGTTCTTCCACGGTGGCTCTATATTCATTATCCAATTGCATACACAAGCCCAAAAGACCCGAATTCTCGAGATTTCGACCTTTCTTTTCGATCTCTTTGCAGGTTTCAGAAAGACGTTGAGCTCCAATATTGAGACAAGTCCCTTTCAATTTATGGGCTGTTTTCCACATCAACCCAAAATCACCGCGCTCAAACCCTTGAACTATATTCTCAATATCAGCAGGAGCTTGTTTGATGAACATATCGAGTACTTGTTGCAAAAACCCGGGATCGGTTTGCTTTCCGATGTCCATGAGTCGTTGAATGGCGGCTTGATTAATCAAAAGTGCTTCCTCTTCCTTTAAATCTGTTTTACGTTTCATATTATTTTCAAAAGTTTGACTCTTATCTACGTTCGACCATTTTAAAATCATTTTCTCAATATCATCCAAACTGATGGGCTTTGACAAATAATCGTCCATCCCAGCCTTTGCACATAATCCTTTATCATCATCACCTGCAAAAGCCGTCATAGCAATAATGATAGGCTGTTGTTGACTTGGAAGCTCAGCGCGTATTCTTTGAGTAGCTTCCAGACCATCCCATTCTGGCATCTGAACATCCATAAAAACAAGATTATAATTTCGATCCTTCACGGCTTGATATGCTTCTTTTCCATTGGTCACTGCATGAATGGAATAACCCAATCTTTCAAACAATTTACCTGCTAACAAACGATTGATATCATTGTCTTCGGCAAGCAAAATTTGAATATTCTTATTTTCGGTTAATTCTGGTTTTCCCTCTGTAGTAAATGGTCTAACCACTTCTTCTAGCTCTACTTGTGCAGACTGGTACACTTCATTACTATCGGCTACGCGAGATAAGAATGAAAAATAAAATATGCTACCTTTTCCAACCTTACTCTCTACCCAAATCTTTCCACCCATCAAATCAACCAACATTTTACAAATGGTGAGACCTAGTCCAGTACCTCCATACTTCCTGTACGTAGATGGGTCGGCTTGGGTAAATGCTATGAATAGTTTTTCTGCTGATTCTTTTTCTATACCAATACCTGTATCGCTCACAGAAAACTCTAGTGATACTTCGCCATGTAATTCTTTTTGTTTTTTAATCTCAACCGTAACGCTACCTACCTCTGTAAACTTAATAGCATTCCCAATAAGATTCATTAGTACTTGACGCAAACGGGCTTTATCACCAATAATATAGGTAGGAACATCTTCATGTACATTCGGAATTAAACGTAAATTTTTCTCCTTTGCTTTTCCCGATAAAATTGTAACGGCTTCGATAACCACTTCCTCCACTCTGAAAGGGGCGTATTCAAGTTGCATTTTATTCGCTTCGATTTTAGAAAAATCGAGGATATCACTTATCAATTGCAACAAGGTTTCGCCACTCAAGCGAATCACATCAACAAATTCCTTTTGTTCGCTATTTAAGTTAGTTGTATTCAACAAATCCGACATACCAATCAAACCATTAAGAGGCGTACGAATTTCGTGACTCATCACTGCTAAAAATTCAGACTTAGCACTCGTCGCCTTTTCAGCCTTATCTCGTGCTTCCTTCAATGCTTCTTCCTGTTTAATTCGATCAGTAATATTACGTCCTGAAAAAGATACACCAGTAGTTAATCCAGTTTCATCTTTCACGGGATACAATAAAATTTCATACATCATTAAATCGCCGTTCTCATCCTTCAGTTCCTCTCTATAACTAACTGTTTTTCCTTGTAAAACTCTGCGGAAATTCTCCTTCCACAAAGCTCTTTTTTCTTTGGGAAGTTGTTCTTCATAAAAAGTTCCTTCATTCAATTCAAGTCCGGTTGCAGTGAAAAAAAGTGATCGATAATGTTTATTCACAACCGTGATATGCCCGAGTGCATCGAGCGAAAGTACGGCTTCACCAGTATTTTCTATGAGTGCTAAAAGATTTTCGCGATTCTGCAATAACAGATGTTGTTTTTGACGCACTTCGCTATTATCAAGTGCTGAAATCACTACTGCATTTCTTTTCGGTAAAACAGCCCCTAAAAATTCAAGGTTTGATTGCTTACCATCTTTTCTCAACACTTTCCTTTCGGTGCGATTAATTCTGAATTTCCCTGCTAAAAGATCGCCAAACCATTGCTGATGGGCAGTAGAGTCGATGGGATGAATCAGTTGATCAAAATTCAACGTTTTTAATTCTTCAATATCATATCCTGTAAGTTGTGCAAAGGCTTCATTCACCTCTAAAAACTCCTGATTCTCTCCAATAAGTGCAATGGCGTCACTCGTCGATTTAAAAATATCTTCATTAAATGCTTCCTGCGTACTTAATGCTTTTTCATTTTCTCTTTTTGCAGATGGACGTGACTCTTCTTGCAAAGAATCAGGGGAAGAAATGGGATGCGTAATAGGTTCAGATGCGTTTATTCCGATGGGTTCATCGTGTAGTTGCATAGGTAGTGCAACTTCAAGCGGATCTGCAAAACGACAAAACAAATTTCCTTCGTATACTCTGCTGATGCTTACATTCACTTTAAATATTCGTCCTTGCAAGCTTCGGCAATCGAGTACTTTATTCACGAATGTATTATTATCAACTGCATTTACTAAGAGCATTGCTTCATCTTCCGACAAATCCTCTTGAAACAACTTTCTAAAAGTGAGTTGATGTAAAAATTGAGGACGAAAGATGCCAAACATATTCATGGCCTTTTGATTGGCTTTAATGGTTTTCAATGAAATTCCATCCATGATGAGCCATGCCTCAGGCTGCTGTTCGAAAAGTGCACTGAACGAATCCTCCACAGGCTTCTTCTTTTTGCGACCCAACCACAAATACAGAATCACCAGCAAGAGCACAATGCTCAAGCCAATCATAAATCCTGTAAATGCGTTTAGTACAAACATGGTTTTTTATCTAACTCCACTTATTCGTTTTTTAGTCGAAAAAGTTACTATTTATTTTCTGATAAATTAGTCTAAAAGAGTTATTTTCATTTCACTTTTCCACTCAATGTAAAGAAATCAAAAAAGAAGATTAAAGTCAAGAGCAATTAATCAATCAATTTTTCCCATTCTTCATTCACAAAACCGGCTAATTCTCGGATATAATCTTCCGAAAAATCGAAGCGAACACCTGCTTTTTCATACACTTCCGCGATGGATCCAGTGTATCCCATTTTTAATGCATCTAAGTACTGCTTAATCGTTTGCGTAGGGTTTAATCGGTAATTCCGCCACATAGCAATGGCGCCTAACTGAGCAAATCCGTATTCTATGTAATAAAATGGGACTTCATAAATATGAAGTTGTTTTTGCCAAAGCAATTTTTTCACCGACTCCACACCTGACCAATCCACCGATTTACTGGCAAAACGATCATATGTTTTCAACCATTCTTCACTTCTTTCTTCCACTGAATGTTTCGGATTCGTATAAATCCAATGTTGAAAAGCATCAACGCAAGCAATCCAAGGCAAGCCTTTCAATACATCTTCCAAATGCTTCCTTTTAGCCATTTTCAACTCTTGTTCGTTCTCAAAATAATGATGCCAATGCTCCATGGAAATTAATTCCATCGACATTGAAGCCAACTCAGCAATTTCACTAGGTAAATTTTTAAAATCGACTAATTCTAGAGGGCGATCCACGATAGATTGAACGGCATGCCCCCCTTCGTGAACTAAAGTTACCATATCCCGAAGACTATTCGTGGAATTCATAAAGATGAATGGAAGTCCGGTCTCGTAGAGAGGATAATTATACCCACCAGGCGCTTTCCCTTTCCTCGAATCCAGATCAATTCGATTTGCTTTCTTCATCTGTGACATACAAGAACCCAAGAAGGGATCAATTTCATGGAAGCAAGCAATGGTTTTTGTCATGGCATCTTCAGTAGATGAAAATGGTTGCAGCGGAATTTTACCTTTCACCGCAGCCGAAACATCCCACGGCTTTAACACGTCAAGATTTAATTCTTTTCGATGATGCGCATCAATTTTTTCATTGATGGGCACAAGAAATTTTTCCACTGCTATATGAAATTGAATACAATCATTCGCATTATAATCAAACCTTCCGAGGCTGGCGAACATAAAATCTCTAAAGTCATTAAAATCGGCATTCGCGGCAATTTCATTCCGACTCACCAGTAATTCATTCATTAAATCATCGAGTCGATTTGCATCCATCGCTCTTCGCGCCATAATCTTTTGATAGACTTGCTCACGTTTATTACGATCATCTTGTTCTAAAAAATTATTTGCTTGTTGCAATGTGATTTCTTGTCCTTCCCACTCTATACTCATGGCTCCAGAGATTGCAGAAAACTCTTGTTCCTTTTGCTGCAATTCGGCGAAAAGAGGGACATTCTCTTCTCTAAAAATCTCTACTCTCTTTTTCACTTGACGCAATAGAATTTCATACGGTCGACCTTGCAATTGAGGTAAGAATGCATTTCCTAACAAAAACTGATCGAGTTGATGACTTAGTGGAGCAATTTTAGGTTGAATTTCACCTACAAAAAAATTGAAAGCGGTAGAATACTCTTCATTCGCTGTTTCGCAGCTCATCCGAATATATCGCCATCCCAATTCTTCTTGAAGAAATGCTTCTAGTTCACTTCGATTACGAAGCCATATATTCAAATCGTCGACACCTTGTATTTTTCTGTTAAGAAGTTCATGAAAGTAGGATTCAACAACCTGCCAATCACTCACTTCTAGTCTTTCAGGCAAATAGTTACGGTCAAGAACAAGAGTATCATTATTTAACATAGGATTTCTATAAAATTTATACGAAGATAATCTTAGCAGAGGCTAACTCATAAAAATTAAAAAAAGAATTGAACAGCAATACGTGAAAAGCAAAAAAGCCGACCTAAGGTCGGCTAACTATTTTAAATTGCTTAGCTATTCTTTAGCTTTTGCTGTTTTAGCAGCTTTTTTCTTGGGTGCTGGAGCTTCTACTTCATCAGCTACTTCATCTTTCTTCTTTTTCACAGCCTTCTTTTTCACCGGCTCTTCAACAACTACTTCTTCCTCTATGTTCGCGATAGCTTCAGATGTTTCACCATCGATTTCAGCTTTCATAGCTGCATCCGACTCTTCCGTCCCCACTACTTCCTTCACCAAATTATACCATAAAAACATCTTACGAATATCTGATGCATGAACACGTTCATCATCAAAATCGGGCAATATCTTCTTCAAAGATGCTTTCAACTCTGAAGGATCGGCTTTCGCTGGGACTTTAGATGCGATTGCATCTTGTTCCTTCATTTTTTTAAAAACATCATAAAGAGGTATATCCTCATCCGTAGTAAAAACCGCAATATCTTTTAACATAGTGATTCTCTGCACAGAAGAAACAGGTTGACGACGACCATCTAGTAAAGATTCAACGACGAATCCGCCATTTCTCATTTGAGCTACCATCTTAAAAAGGCCACTCATGCCCGGAATTGATATAATTTTTTCGAAACTCATGTAATTAAATTAGGCTGCAAAAATAAGCATTCTTACTAATATAATCCTCTTCCCGTTCGATTATACCGATTATTCATTCCATCAATTGATTACAATGATTCAGAACAGAAAACGCAACTCATTACATGGAAAACATTAATTTAGCAATTCTATAAAACACCTAAAATATGTTCAAAAAATTAATAGGATTTAGTTGCCTCCTAATTATGTCAAACACCTTAGTCGCACAGAAAACATATCCAGTAAAGGATTTTTTCAAAAACGCAGAGAAAACTCGATTTCAAATTTCACCGAATGGAGATCAACTCTCCTACTTAGCTCCGTGGAACAATCGCATGAACATCCATGTAGTTCCCATTAATGGAACCACTCCTGTTCGAGTAACCAACTTAACAGATCGTGACATCAGCGGTTATTTCTGGAAAAATAACACGAGCATTATTTATGTTCGTGACTTTGGTGGAGATGAAAACTTCCATCTGTTTTTGGCTTCTACTGATGGAAAAACAGAAAAAGATTTAACTCCATTCAAAGATGTTCGAGTAACGATCACCGATCAACTAGAAGATTTTCCGAATGAAGTTCTCATTGAAATGAACAAAGATAATCCTGAAGTTTTTGATGTGTACAGAATGAATATTACCACTGGAGATATGAAACTAGTGGCAAAAAATCCGGGGAATATTTCAGGTTGGATTACAGATCATAACGGCCAAATTAGAGCTGCTACAACTACAGATGGTGTTCAAACTGGATTAATGGTAAGAGAAAAGGAAAGTGAACCTTTCAAAACAATTATTACAACCGATTTTAGAGAATCAGCCAATCCACTTTTCTTTTCATTTGATAATAAGCAACTGTATGCTGCTTCTAATATTGGACGTGATAAGCAGGCAATTGTCCTCTTAGATTTTAAAACGGGGAAAGAAGTTCAAACTCTTTATGAAGATGAAGAAGTTGATGTATCTGACTTAAGTTATTCTCGAAAGAGAAAAGTGCTAACGAGTATTGGAATAGAAAAAGATAAATATGAATATGTCTTTCTAGATAAAGAATCAGAAGAAATGTATACTCGACTTACCGAAGAACTAAAAGGATATCGAGTTGCCATAACCAACAGCAATAAAAATGAAGATAAATTTTTAGTGCGCACGTATAGTGATCGCAGCTTAGGTGCATATTATTTTTATGATAAAACCACTGACAAACTAACCAAATTGCATGAGTTAAGTCCGTGGATAAATGAAACTGACATGTGTTACATGCAACCTATCCGTTATGAAGCTAAAGATGGGAAAACTATTCATGGCTACTTAACACTTCCGCAAAATGTAAAAGAAGCAAAAAATTTACCTGTAGTTATCAATCCGCATGGAGGACCATGGGCGCGTGATAGCTGGGGATGGAACCCTGAGGTGCAATTTTTAGCAAACAGAGGATATGCCGTTTTACAAATGAATTTTAGAGGGAGCACTGGATATGGTAAAGCCTTTTGGGAAGCTTCCTTTAAACAATGGGGACAAGAAATGCAGAGAGATATTTCCGACGGGGTTACATGGTTGACGAAACAAGGTATTGCAGATCCTAATCGTGTAGCCATTTATGGTGCATCGTATGGAGGATATGCAACATTGGCTGGCATTGCATTTACTCCTGATACCTATGCTTGTGCTATTGACTATGTAGGTGTTTCCAACTTATTTTCCTTTATGAAAACAATTCCACCTTATTGGAAACCTTATTTAGAGATGATGTACACGATGGTTGGAAATCCCAATGATCCAAAAGATTCCGTAATGATGCATAATTATTCGCCCGTGTTTCATGTCGACAAAATTAAATGTCCACTTTTCATTGCGCAAGGAGCAAAAGATCCGCGAGTTAATAAAGATGAAAGTGACCAAGTAGTTGCTGCGTTAAAGAAAAACAATGTTACCGTTCAGTACATGGTAAAAGATAATGAAGGACATGGTTTTAGAAACGAAGAAAATCGTTTTGAGTTTTACGAAGCAATGGAAACATTTTTGAAAACACATATGATAGACAAAAAGGCGAATGCACCTATTATTCGTGCAACACCTATAAAAAATTAAGTTTTGAATCATACCAACACCTAGTATATTTTAGTCCTATCTGCTTCCCGATAGCTATCCATCGGCCGCCAAAGGCTTGCCGACGGCGCTGCGGGACTCTTTTTCACCAATACTTCTTAAAAAAATAGTTCCGTAGACATAGGCTATGCAACGATTTTTTTAAATCTTCTTGTCAAAAAAATACGTCGCAGCTTTGAACTAAGATATACTAGGAATTGGTATTAACGATTGCAAAAAGGCTTTCTCTCGTTAGAGGCGGCCTTTTTCAATTTATGAAATTTTGCTCATTTCAGATGTGCTTCATCAAGTAAGAATAATGCTTCATACTTCCATTTTGTTGATAAAAGAATAACCTCTCTCTCCTATTTATCACACTTTTCCGCTTATTTTGGGTTTTCTTTCGAATTCGATTCAAAGCTATGTATAAAATTAAAAATGTTGTCGTATTAGGCTCCGGAATCATGGGGTCGAGAATTGCTTGTCATTTCGCAAATATTGGTGTGAATGTTCTTTTGTTGGACATTTGTCCAACCGAATTACTCCCCGAAGAAATTGCAAAAGGAGCTACTTTAGAACACCCAGCAGTTCGCAATCGAATTGTGAATGCAGCTTTAGCTTCCACTGTAAAAGCAAGTCCGGCCGCACTCTATAAAAAATCATATTTATCAAGAATCAAAACTGGAAATTTCGAAGACAATATGTCTGAAATTGCAACGTGCGATTGGATTTTAGAAGTGGTTGTGGAACGATTAGACATCAAAAAAATAATTTTTGAAAAAGTAGAGAAGTATAGAAAACCTGGAACACTAATTACGACGAACACTTCGGGTATTCCTATCTTTTTAATGGAAGATGGAAGATCCGAAGACTTCAAAAAACATTTTTGTGGTGTTCACTTTTTCAATCCACCGAGGTATTTACGATTGATGGAAATTATTCCTGGAACACAAACGAGTCCAGAAGTGATTAGCTTCCTTGAAAACTATGGTGATTTATTTTTAGGAAAAGCAACAGTAATTTGCAAAGACACGCCTGCGTTCATTGCGAATCGAATTGGTGTATTTGGAATTCTTTATTTGTTTCATCTGGTAGAAAAACTTGGACTCACCGTTGAAGATGTTGACAAATTAACTGGACCTGTTTTAGGTAGACCGAAATCGGCAACATTTAGAACTTGTGATGTTGTTGGTCTAGACACTTTAGTTCATGTTGCGAATGGATTAAAAGCTGGATTAAAAAACGACAGCTTAAAAGAATACTTTGAATTGCCGAAATACATCGCCGGCATGATGGAAAATAAATGGCTTGGCGACAAAACGAAGCAAGGATTTTATAAAAAGACAAAAAATGCAGCAGGTAAAACAGAAATTTTAGCTCTTGATTTAAAAACTTTAGAATATCGTCAACAAGAAAAAACAAAATTTGCAACACTTGAAAAAACCAAAACAATCGACGATCTACAGGAGCGCCTGAAAGTTTTAGTAAGTGGGAAAGATCTTGCTGGAGAGTTCTATCGTCAATCCTTTTTTGGGTTATTCCGATATGTTTCAGAACGTGTACCAGAAGTTGCGGACGAACTTTATAAAATTGACGCCGCCATGGAAGCGGGATTTGGCTGGGAACTCGGACCGTTTGAAAGCTGGGATGTATTAGGCGTTGCTGCATTTGTTGCAGAGATGGAAAAAGCAAACATGAAACCAGCTCCTTGGGTTTATGAGATGTTAAAAAACGGAAATGCTACTTTTTACAAAAATGAAAATGGAAAAAAACTTTTCTATAATATTCAATCAAAAAGCTACGAACTCATCCCCGGACAAGAGGCGTACACACGCTTACAACCCATTCGAAAAACGAAAACTATTTGGAGTAATTCAGGATGTAGCATTATCGATATTGGTGACGATGTAATTTGCTGTGAGTTTCGCACTAAAATGAACACTATTGGTGGAGAGGTTGTACAAGGTGTAAACAAAGCCATCGAATTAGCAGAACAGAATTACAAGGGTGTTGTGATTGGGAATGAAGGTCCCAACTTTAGTGCTGGTGCTAACTTGGCGATGGTATTTATGATGGCTGTTGAACAAGAATGGGAAGAAATTGATTTTGCGATTCGTGCATTTCAAAATATGAATATGCGTGTTCGCTATTCATCCATTCCGGTAGTTGTGGCCCCTTTTGGATTGAGTTTAGGTGGTGGGTGCGAAATGACACTTCATGCCGATAAAGTTCAAGCACATGCCGAACTATATACCGGAATGGTTGAATTTGGCGTTGGTTTAATTCCTGGTGGTGGCGGAAGTAAAGAATTTGCTCTTCGACTATCCGACAGCCTTTCTGAGGGTGACATTGAAATTAATGCATTGAGAGAGAGATTTCTAACTATTGGACAAGCCAAAGTTTCCACATCTGCAGCCGAAGCATTCGATTTAGGAATTTTGCGTCCTGGAAAAGATTCCATCAGTTTAAACCGAAGCAGGTTATTAACAGATGCAAAAAATGCAGTATTAGAAATGAATGCCACTGGATATACTATGCCGGAAAAAAGAAAAGATATTCGAGTGATGGGGAAAAGCGGATTAGGGATCATTCAAGTTGGTGCAAACACCATGTACTCAGGACATTATATAAGCGAACATGATCAACTTATTTCACAAAAGCTTGGGTATATCCTTTGTGGTGGTGATTTAAGTACCCCTACTTTGGTTTCGGAGCAATACTTATTGGACCTTGAAAGAGAGGCTTTTCTATCTTTATGTGGAGAAAAAAAGACCCTTGAACGCATCCAATCGATATTGACTTCAGGAAAGCCACTCAGAAATTAAATAATTTAATTAATTTAGCCCAAGTAATCCTGTCCCACATGAAACGTTGGAGTACCTTATTAATCATTGCGTTTGTGTTACCGCTTCTAGCTGTAGCCCAAGACGAGCAAAAGCCTAAATACGCACCTGGAAGAGAAAAGCATCGGAATAAAACTGATGAACTCGGCCAAAAACAAGGTGTGTGGCGGACCTATAATTCTTTAGGAGATCTTATGAACGAAGTGGAATACGTCAACGACAGACGCCATGGAGTGAGTAGACGATTTTATCCTTACGGGAAAGTAATGGAGGAAATTGAATACCAAAACGGAATTAAAGAAGGTGTTTACAAAAGGTATTTTTATAGCGGCCAAATAAAACAAGAAGGTGAATACATCACTAATAAGAAAAATGGCAAGTGGACGAAATACTATGAAGATGGAGAAATGGCTTCTGAAGGAAGTTATAAATTAAATAAGCGTGACGGTGAATGGAGAACATTTAATCGCAAAGGCAATTTAATAAATGTATCTAATTACAAAGAAGGTGTAGATTTAAAAGTGGCTGCTGAAGAAGCCAAAAAAGCAGAGGCTGCAAAAAAAGCGGCTGAAGCAAAAAAGGCAAAAGAAAAAGGTGGTAAAAATCCAGCTACAGGTGCGCCGGGTGATTCTACACTAAAAGCAAACGAGCCTTTGAAAGACACTACGGAGATTCGCAAATAAAATCAACTTCGTATAAAGAAATTAAAATCCTGCTTTCGAGCAGGATTTTTTTTAGGTATCAATTTTAAAGAATATTCTCTTATACGATATTTGTCTGTTAATATATCAGCTTGAACAACCAACCTACAGAATTCAAAACAGATGACAAATTGTAAAACTTGCAATATAGAATTCACTTCAAAATTTTGTCCAAATTGTGGACAGCCTGAATTAATTAAAAGAATTGATGGACATTACATCATTCATGAAATTAAACATGTTTTGCATTTTGAACGTGGAATTTTATTTACCATAAGAGAACTCATAACCAATCCAGGAGAAAATATAAGAAATTATCTTTTAGTAAATAGAAGTCGACTTGTTAAACCCATC
>JANOPQ010000245.1:0-23422 GCA_031421935.1 Bacteroidota bacterium
GGTAGGATGACTTTCTTTTGACATTAATTCAAGAGCTCTTTCTTTAGCTTTTTCAGTGACTGTAATCATGGTTTTTTCTATTAGTGCAAAGGTACGGCGAAATCGCTTATTTAGAACAATTCTAAGGTGGAAATGTTTTAGGGAGATTTTGGTCACACAAGAAATTATATGTAATTGATTAATAGACATATGCGAAAATGAACAGGATATTAGATTTTAGAATTTAGAAATTAGATTGAGTGAGATTACAATTAACACTGACCTCAGAGAGGTCAAACCCTAATAGAAAGAAATTCATTTTTATCGTGACCCCAGCGGGTCATACCATCTCGCGCGAACAAACGCCGCCATTCAATGCCGATTAGCAACCCTCTAGGGTTCTGCGACAAAAAAAATCTAAAATCTAAAATCTAAATTCTAACATCTACAATACCGCTTCCAAAATATAGAGGAACAATCCCGCTAAAGCTGCGGAAATGGGAATCGTAAGAATCCATGCCCAAACGAGTTGAAGTGTTACTCCCCAGCGCACTGCGGAAATTCTTTTGGTGAGTCCAACACCGACAATAGATCCTGTAATAGTATGTGTGGTGCTTACTGGAATTTTAAAATGTTGTGCTCCGAAGAGGGTAATTGCGCCTGCTGTTTCTGCAGAGAAGCCTTCGAAGGGAGTAAGTTTCGTTACTTTTTGTCCCATCGTTTTTACAATTTTCCATCCTCCGATCATCGTACCAGCAGCAATGGCTGTATAGCATGCCAATGGAACCCATCCTGGCAGTTCAGTCATATCGGCAATATAATGTTGACTAATCATTGCAGCAGCTATAATTCCCATTACTTTTTGAGCGTCGTTTCCGCCGTGCCCCAATGAATAAGCAGCAGAAGAAACCAATTGAAGTCGACGAAATATTCGATCTACTTTAGATGGGTTTGAATTTTTTGCAACATGTAAAGTGATTACAGAAATAAAATAAGACATAATCATACCAATCACAGGAGCCAACACAATAAAATAAACGGTAGGCATTATTTTATCATATTGCACGGCATCGAAACCACCTGCGTGCGCAATTCCTGCTCCTGCAAATCCGCCAATCAGTGTATGCGATGAACTGGAAGGAATACCATACCACCAAGTCAATAAATTCCAAAAGATGGAAGCAAGTAATCCGGCCATTACGACGATGAGCGTGATGTTTTCTGGTCGAACTGTTTTAGCAACCGTATCTGCTACCTTCAATTCAAAAACCCAATACGCAATAAAATTAAACATTGCAGCCCATACTACCGCTGCGGCTGGACTTAATACTTGCGTAGAAACTACAGTGGCGATAGAATTCGCAGCATCATGAAAGCCATTGATAAAATCGAATATCAAGGCCATGACAATAACAATAATGAGCATGTTCTCCATACGCCTGATTATGCCATCTTAATGATGATGGATTCAATTACATTGGCTGCATCTTCGCACTTATCTGTAGCGGTTTCGAGACCATGTAAAATTTCTTTCTTCATTATAATTTTAATCGCGTCTTTTTCATTGGCAAAAAGCCCAGCAACTGCATGATCAAAAATATCATCCGCGTGATTCTCGATGCTATTGATTCGAACAAGAGAAGCAGTGATATCACGCATCCGATCCATATTCTTCAATTCCAACACCGCCGACTTTAGTTCTTGAGTGCTTTGTTGAATCAATTCAGACAATTTAATCATGTCGCTATCGTATTCTTCAATTTTATAGAGTTCCATTCGCTTGGCAGAACCATGGATAAAATCCACAACATCATCAAACGAGGTCACTAAACGATGAATATCTTCCCGATCGAATGGAGTGATAAAATTTCTTCCTAACTCCAAAAAGATCTCATGGGTGATTTCATCGCCAATATGCTCCAATTGTTCAATCTTTCTAAACCATCGTGGTCGCTCCGACTTTTCGCATATAACAAGCTGATAAATAGCTTGTCCGCACTCATGCAAATTAGTAACCGCCTTATCAAAAAGGGGGAAGAATTTTCGATCCTGAGGGACGAAATACTTTAAGAATCCAAATGATGACATAATATTTAATTGAAGCGCTAAAGTAAAATAAATGTTAAGAAAGAGTCGATTTAACAATTTATTATTATTCACATTCAGAAAAAAAATTAATCCATGTCAATCCATTTGCGTTTGCATTTCGAATAAACAACGGTATCTTATTCGTGGAAGATGATTTATAGAAACTATCTTTGCACCATGTTTGAGAATAAAGACAACAGAACCGAATTAGAGACTTTGGGAGAATTCGGGCTCATCAATCAAATAAAGCAAAGCATTACGTTACAAAATCCAGGAAGTTTAAGAGGAATTGGAGATGATGCCGCAGTGATTGACAATGGACTTGGCAGGACGGTGGTCACTACTGATATGCTTTTGGAAGGAGTTCACTTTGATTTAACCTATTCGCCATTAAAACATTTGGGATACAAAGCGGTCGTAGTTAACATCAGCGATATCTGTGCGATGAATGCCATTCCCACTCAAATTGTTTGCGGCTTAGCGTTATCAAATCGCTTTTCATTAGAAGCGGTAGAAGAGTTGATGTTAGGAATTAAATTAGCGTGTGAAAGATACGGTGTTGATTTAGTAGGTGGAGATACCTGCTCATCAAAAAGTGGATTAGTCATTAGCATTACTGCCATTGGGCATGCGAAAGACGAAGCATTAATTTACAGAGACGGAGCTAAGGAAAATGATTTAATTTGTGTGACCGGCGATTTAGGTGCTGCCTATATGGGATTACAATTATTGAATCGCGAGAAAAAAATATTTTTAGAAAATCCAGTTGCTCAACCCGAATTAAAAGGATACGATTATTTGTTAGAGCGACAATTAAAACCTGAAGCGCGATTAGATATCATTCAACGTTTCGAAACTTGGTTTATAAAACCAAGCAGTATGATTGATATTTCTGATGGACTTGCATCTGAGTTGATGCACATCTGCACTCAATCTAAAACTGGTTGTCAGATTTACGAAGAAAAAATTCCGATTGATCATTTAACTTCAGAGTTGGGAAGAGAACTAGGATTGGATCCAACGATTGCTGCACTTAATGGTGGTGAAGATTATGAATTACTCTTTACCCTTTCGCTTGCAGAATATGAAAAAATAAAAGATAGAGCAGAAATTAGTATCATAGGACATATGACGACACCCGAAGCAGGATATCGTTTTGTTGATCGTCAGCAAAATGTGCATGAGTTAAAAGCGCAGGGGTGGGATGCGTTTAGCGGTTCGTGAATTGGCGAATTGGTAAATTGGCAAATTGGTATTCTCTAAATATTGCAACTTGAATTTAGGATTTATCAATTGAAGTAGTGATTAGAATAAAAGCTTAAATCCTGAAGATTTTTGCAAATGGATGCTAAAGTTCTTTAGAGTAAATGTTAAATAAAATAAATTAGAATAATCAATGCGTATTGCGATTACGGGTACTAGAGGAGTTCCGAATAATTACGGGGGTTTTGAGCAATGTGCAGAAAATTTAGCGGTTTTACTTGTGAAAGCTGGACACGAAGTAAGTGTATATAGTCCCGATTACCATGAATATGATAAAGATGAATTTCATGGCGTAAAAATTATCAAGCAATGGAATCCTGAAAAGAAAATAGGAACCGTTGGTAATTTTATTTACGATTACAAATGCATGCGTCATGCTATAAAAGCGGAGTGTGATATTTTGTTAGTATTGGGATATACCACAGCCTCTATATTTTTTCCATTCTTACAAAAACGAAAAAGCATTTTAGTTACCAATATGGATGGCCTCGAATGGAAGCGAGATAAATGGAATGCATTGGTAAAAAAATTGGCTAAATGGTTTGAGTCATTGGGTGCTCGTTATAGTGATCACTTGATTAGCGACAATGGTGAAATCAAAAATTATTTACAGCGTGAATATCAACTTGATTCTACTTTCATTGCATATGGAGCTGAGGTATTCTCTTCACCAAACGAAACTGTGCTCGCGACGTATGGTGTGGAAGCTACTCAATATGATTTATTAGTAGCTCGATTAGAAAAAGAAAACAATATTGAAATCACTTTAGATGGCATTGTTTTATCGGGCGAAAAAACACCCTTCTTAGTAATTGGAAAACATCAAACACCATATGGTGAATACTTGAAATCGAAATATAAGTCAAGTGATCATATTCGATTCATGGGTGGAATTTATAATCAAGATCATTTAAATAATCTTCGATATTTCGGCAGATATTATTTTCACGGACATTCTGTGGGTGGAACTAATCCATCTTTATTAGAAGCAATGGCTTCTAGTGCATATATAATTTCGCATGACAATTTATTTAACCGAAATGTGCTGGGTGATCAAGCATGGTATTTTAATTCACCAGAAGCAATAGCAACACTTTGGGAAAACAAAGACAAGTTAGAATCAACAAGAACATTATATATTCACTCCCAACTAGAGAAAATTAAAAGAGAATACAATTGGCAAAAAATTGCTGAGCAGTATGAATCTGCTTTTAAGAAAGTTTTAGAAAGTCGTTAATTTTATTCTTCGGATTTTAATTCCATCGAATAAAGATCAAACCCATCAGCCCAATAATCTTTTACTTTTTCGATGACTTCAAATCCTCCTTTTTCATAAAATGAATAAGTGTGTTGTGATGTACGTACTTTTATTTTTTTTACTGCCGGAATTGACTTTAAGATATCCATTCGATGATTTAACAAAGCCGTTCCGACACCCATTCGTTGAAATTCAGGATGTAAAAAATCCCAACTTAATAATCCGATCTTACCATCCTCTTTAAAATTTATTCCACCACATCCCACTAGTTTTTCATCTAACAGAATCACAAAATATTTCTCGATTTCATTATCTAAATAATAAATTAAATCTTCCTCTTCATCGGGTGAAAAAAAAGTAGGTGTATTCAGTCGGAATAATTCAAGAACAATTTGTTTATCTCCTTGAACAAATTCTCGAATGAATACACCATTTACCATTTATAAACTCAATAAACTATCTTAGTTCCAGAATAAATTAATAATTTGCAATTGCATAATTTACAGCAGCTGAAGCATTCAGATTGCCATAGCCTTTTGAACTATTTTTCACTGGATAAAATTGTGCGGTATTCGTTAAGCATGTCATCAATTGCGCTTTACTCATATTGGGCTTGGTGCTTAATACCAAAGAAGCTATTCCTGCCGCCGTTGCTGTTGCACAAGAGCTTCCACCTATATAAGTCGGCGTACCACCAGATGCAGCAAGACTTAAAGAATTGCGATTGTCGTTCGCGCTTCTTTCCATGGTGATAGTATACATAACTGCACTTCCATCATGACAAGAAGCGCACTTACTTCCATTTTCTTTCACCCCGGTAACGGCAATGCAAGCACTGTAGGCAGCAGGATAAATTACTCCCCACCAACTGGTCCAACCAAAAGAAGTTCCAGCTGCAGCAAAAATGGTTTTACCTAAATTGTTTGCATAGTCAGCACCATCCTTTAACACGCCACTGGAGAACGGAGTGCCCATGCTTAAAGAAATAATTCGAACGTCAGAACGATTGCCCATTTTTATAAATGCATTTTTAGTTGCTGTTTTTTCCGAAGACCCATCTAACACCACATCATTGGCAGCACGAATAAAATGCAAACCACTTTTATACGCTACACCGGTGGTAGCATTTTGATTATTCCTTGGACCTGCAGCCAATCCACACATGCTTGTGCCGTGGGTACATGAATTATACGCACTAGTACCCAACGTATAATCCGTAGAAACTAATCGGCCAACATTCGAATCTCCGTTGTTAAATAGAGAACCTAAAAGCGATTGAGATGTGCTCAATCCGGCATCTATAACACCGATGGTGATTCCTTCTCCTTGGCTTACATTCCAAGCAGATGGTATATTTTGATTGTTAAAATTCCATGGTACTAAAGCACCAGGGGTCACTGTTGTCCAATCGATGGAATTCAAAGCAAAGGTAGAGCCATCACAACCAGATCCTGCTCGATTCAAATCATTGGGCCAATAATCCATGGGCTCGAGATAACGTACATTCTGCAAATTCCTAAGTTTTGTCAGTACGGTTTTATTTGTAAGTCGTAGTGTTAAGATGGGAAGAATAGGATCATCTTCGATAAGAATATCATTCCATTGAACTGAAACGCCTGGTGTTTTATTTAGCTCCTCCAAAATCAACTTCTTCAATTGATCATGAACTTTTTTATAGGCTCCAGTTTGAACATTCACCGTATGAATTTTTGTACTGATATCGCCTGCATTGGCAGGTTGATAGCCGATAGCCACACTTTGATCGCTCTCTACGATGGCACTCCAAAGTGTTTTCATATCTACGTTTTCCCAATGAAATTCGTTATTCGATTCTAGTTTGGAAATAATGGTTTGATCCAATTTTAGTTTATCCAAGGAATACCCTTGAGGTATCGCTTCGGGATTTGCTTTCTCAACGAGAACGACTTCTTGTTGAGCATGATTTGTTTCTTCATGCTTGTTACAAGCACTGAATAATACAGTGAGAACAGTGGCAATAGAGAATAGTTGTTTTTTCATGGGTTTTGATTTAATGGTTGAAATTTAGAAATAATCCTGATACGATGAAAGCAAAGGAAAATTATTTTTTAAGATCGGTCTTGAAAATAGTCGATTTTAGTCGACTACAAGCGTTTACATCCGGAAATTGGATTGAATATTAATCAGTCAGATAGCGCGATTAAACCATCTACCCCATATTTTTGACCTTTTGTAAACTCTTTCTTCTTAATTTTGTTTTTCTAATTAAATAAAACCAATATAAATTATGTCTTTTACACTCTCACCCCTTCCTTACGATTATGCTGCTTTAGAACCTCATATTGATGCGCGCACCATGGAGATTCATCATAGTAAGCACCATCAAGCTTATGTTAATAATCTCAATGCTGCCATTGCAGGCACGGATGCAGAAAAGATGAGCATTGATGAAATTTGCAAAAATATTTCTAAATTCCCAATGGCTGTACGAAATAACGGCGGTGGCCATTATAACCACAGTTTATTTTGGTCGGTGATGAAGCCTAACGGTGGTGGCTTACCGACAGGAGCATTGAACGATGCAATCAACGCAGCATTTGGCAGTTTCGATGAATTCAAAACGAAGTTTAATGCTGCTGGTGCTACACGTTTCGGTTCGGGATGGGCTTGGTTAATTAAAAACAATGAGGGAAAATTAGAAATTTGCTCTACGCCTAATCAAGATAATCCCTTAATGGATTTAGCAGAAGTAAAAGGAACCCCACTTTTAGGATGTGATGTTTGGGAGCATGCATACTACCTCCACTATCAAAATCGTCGTCCTGATTACATGACTGCTTTTTGGAATGTGATTAACTGGGATGAAGTGGCAAAACGATTTGCGTAACTAAAATTACATTTCCCTAATAAAAAGGATTCGATGACTAATTAACTTTTGCTATTGAATCCTTTTTTAAAAAAAACAAAAATATTTTTCTTTAACTCTTTAAACTAATTTATTTTAAAAAACTTCAAAATGGAAAAGGACAAAATCAGAAAATTAAATAAATCCTTTGAAGCATCTGCTTATATTGAAGATGACATTGAATATTGGACAGCGCGTGAGTTACAAGAACTACTTGGCTATTCCGACTGGCGCAATTTTTTGAATATCATTGAAAAAGCAAAAGATAGTTGCAAAACCAATAAAGAACCTGTTAGAGACCATTTCGTTGACGTCAACAATATGGTTCCTATTGGCTCTGGAGCAGTGCGAGAACAGAGTGATATCATGCTTACTCGGTATGCCTGCTATCTTATTGCACAAAATGGTGACCCAAAGAAAGAGCAAATAGCATTTGCTCAGAGTTATTTTGCCATACAAACACGCAAACAAGAATTATTAGAAGAACGCATCCAACTTAATGAGCGGTTGCAAGCAAGGGAAAAGTTGGCTGCTGTGGAAACGGAGTTATCAAGAAATATCTTTGAAAGAGGAGTGGATATAAAGGGCTTTGCAAATATTCGCAGCAAAGGCGACTGGGCACTTTTTGGAGGAAATAATACAAGTGATATGAAGCGAAAACTTGGCATTTCTGGAAGTCGTCCATTAGCTGATTTTTTACCTACAATAACTATTACAGCAAAACAACTTGCAACAGAAATTACAAATTTCAATGTGAATAAAGATGACCTTATTGGTGAAAAGAAAATTGCTGAAGAACACATTAAAAACAATAAAGATATACGTTCCCTTTTGGGGAAGAGTGATATAATTCCTGAGGATTTACCAATAGAAGAAGACATTAAAAAACTAGAACGAAAAGTTAAATCTTCAAACAAAGATATTCCAAAGAAAAAACTGAAAGGGAAATAAAATTGGCAAATCGAAAAAGGATTTAATGAGAATTCAACTCTTTAAATTGAATCCTTTTTTTATTTAAATATTTTTGGGTGATGCTATAGTGTAGTTCATTTAAATTTTTCTCAAATGTCAACTACTAATAAAAGCAGACTGTAAATTCTATAAAGAAATAGTTTCAGACCATTTCGTTGACGTCAACGAAATGGTTTTTATTGGGAAAACAAAGCTAATGTGAAAAATCGATCGGGGAAAAAGTAAGAATTTCAAATTAAGAAATTATTTTCCTACAAAACTTTTCTCTCTTCTCTATTGATAATTTCGGCTTGAATACGTACCGACTCATCATGAATTTGAATAAAAAGATTGCGAATAAATCCATCGTTAATATTTAAATCGACTCCACGTCGATTCATTTCATCCAAAATTGTTTTCCATCTTTCAGGTTGAAAAATAGAAACATTCTTTTCTCTTTTTAATTCGCCGATCTTAGATGAGTAGTGCAAGCGTTCTTTCAGCAACACTAAAATTTCATCATTCAAGCGATCAATTTCATCTCTCCAATTTTTCAACTGCGCAATACTCATGGCATCGATGGGCGATGGTAATCGAGGTTCTAAATTTTGAATGAGTTCGTGAAGTCGGGACGGTGTGATTTGCTGTTGCGCATCACTCAATGCTGCATCGGGATTAATATGTGTCTCGATCATCCATCCATCGTAGCCTAAGTCTAACGCTTCTTGTGCCACACTCTGCAAAAGTGGGCGTGCACCAGCAATATGACTGATATCGCAAATCATTTTTAAATCGGGGAAATACGATTTCATTTCAAAATGTACTTGCCAACGAGGATGGTTTCTAAATTCGGATGTTTCGAAAGAATGAAAACCGCGATGCACAGCGATGATCTCTGAGTTCACCGATTCCTGAATGCGTTCAATCGCTCCTCTCCATAAACTGATGTCGGGGTGAATTGGATTCTTGACCATAACGTTGATGGATGTACCCTTTAACGCATCGGCAAGTTCTTGTACTAAAAATGGATTCACGGTGGTGCGAGCTCCGATCCAAATTGCATCCATTCCTGCTTTCAAACAAAGTTCCAATTGCTTGGTACTTGCCGCTTCAGTGATCACTTTCATGCCGGTGGTAGCGCGCACTTCCTGCAACCATTCCAAGGCTTCTTCCCCGATTCCTTCAAATGAACCTGGACGTGTGCGTGGTTTCCAAACGCCAGCCCTAAAAATTGCATTTGGATAATTAGCAGCGATGGCTTTTGCGGTGCTAATTACTTGTTCTCTGCTTTCTGCACTGCACGGACCTGCTACCAATATTTTATGTCCCAAGCCTGAAGTTTCCATTGTTACAAAATTACCTTTTATTCATGTGATTCAAACGAATTTTTATTGCATTTATGATACTACTCTTTCTCTTCCTGTATTTTCCCCGCTGTCACACTTTTTCTCTCCCGATAGCTATTGGGACTATATTTTCCCCGCTCTCACACTCTTTCTCTCTCTGTAATGTGGCTGCGCTTTGCTAATTTTTCTCGCAAAGGCGCGGAGCCGCAAAGGCTGCGCTACGATAAATTTTCTAGCAAAGGCGCAGAACCGCAAAGGCTGCGCTACGATAAATTTTTAGGATCATTCATTCGTTTTCAAGTAGTCTTTTAAAAAACAAACGAGAGCAGATTTAGTTCTACTCTCGTTCTAATTCTTTCTAAAAGTTCATTTAGATCGTCATAATATCTTTTTCTTTTGCTTCCAGATGTTTGTCCACTTTTGTGATATAATCATCGGTTATTTTTTGAGATTTTGCCTCGCCATCTTTGGCTAGATCTTCAGGCAATCCCGCTTTTTGTAGTTTCTTAATATTATCATTCGCATCGCGACGCAAATTGCGAATTCCCACCTTCGCATGTTCACCCTCTGCTTTGGCGCGCTTCACTAGATCTTTACGTCGATCTTCACTTTGCGGAGGCACCGAAATACGAATCATAATTCCATCATTTGAAGGAGCTAATCCAAGATTAGAATCAATGATGGCTTTTTCGATGTTTTTAATCAAACTCTTTTCCCAGGGTTGAATCACCAGTGTGCGAGCTTCAGGAGTGTTTATACTTGCTACTTGACTTAATGGAGTCATGGCGCCATAATAATCGACCATTACACCGTCGAGCATAGCAGGAGATGCTTTTCCTGCTCTAATTTTATTTAACTCCACTTCTAAGTGAGAGATGGCTTTTTGCATGTGATCCTCCATGGTAGCGAGGATGGATTTGATGTCTGACATACAGATTAATAGTTATGAATAAATAACAGTTGCGAAGATACGCGAAATGCGAATGAACACGAAATGCGAATGATACGATCCCGATAGCTATCGGGAGCGAATGAACCTACCTATGCTAAAGCTCCTTGCTTCGCCCAAGCAACGCAAAGGCAAGTCGGTAGGCAGGCACGTCGCGAGGCTTCGCGATGCGAAATAATATGCATTAGAAAAATTCGAATAACTCGCATCGCAAATGATGTTCAATCAATAAACTCGAGATGCCGCCTGAGGGAACTCGAGGGCGGTTTGTGTTGGCATCGAGTACCTCAGCCAACTTTCGCTGCTGCCTGAGCCTGTCGAAGGCAGCTTAAATCGTAACCAACGTTCCTACTTCTTCGCCTTTTACTACTTTGGTGAGGTTACCAGCTTTGTTCATGTCGAATACGATAATGGGTAATTTATTTTCTTGGCATAAGGTGAAGGCAGTCATGTCCATTACTTTCAAATTCTTTGAATAGGCCTCAGAGAAAGTAATGGTTGAATAACGTGTTGCCGTTTTGTCTTTTTCTGGATCGGCGGTATAGATGCCATCAACGCGTGTTCCTTTAAGGATAACATCGGCTTCAATTTCAATGGCTCTCAATGATGCTGCAGTATCGGTTGTGAAATATGGATTTCCGGTTCCCGCACCGAAGATAACCACTCTACCTTTTTCTAAATGTCGAACAGCACGGCGACGAATAAAGGGTTCGCAAATAGCTTCCATTTTAATTGCCGATTGCAATCGAGTTAATACACCACTACTTTCCAACGCACTTTGGAGGGCCATTGAATTAATCACGGTAGCCAACATCCCCATATAATCTCCTTGAACTCGGTCCATACCGCCTTCCGCGGCTTGAAGTCCACGGAAAATATTTCCTCCACCAATCACAACAGCTACTTGAACGCCCATGTCGGCGATGGTCTTTATTTCAGCAGCATATTGGGCTAATCGCTGAGTATCAATGCCATATTGTTTATCACCCATGAGGGCTTCACCAGAGAGTTTGAGTAGGATGCGGTTGTATTTCATAATAAGTGCAAAATAAACCTTTTTCTTTGAGAAATTGGTGGATTAGTGTCCCGATAGTTATCGGGATGGTGAGTTGGCAGGAGTTGGTAAATTGGTGAAGTTTATTTGGAACACGGATAAATTATGATGATTAAGATTTACTATGATGAATCTTAACAATATTTAAATTTAACCATTCTATTTCTACCAATCTGGACAATCAATTACAACTATACAAATTTTCAAAAGAATTAATTCACTGCCTTATTCCAATGTTCAAATAGCTTTGCGATAAACCTACATTTTCATCGCGAAGCTTCGCGATTTCAAATCATTTTATTTTCAAATTGTTAAATCTCCACCATATTCCGTGTAATATCTTCCATCGTTTCTCTCTTGCGAATCAGATGTGGTTTTCCATCCAACACTAAAACTTCGGCAGGGCGTAACCGTGAGTTGTAATTATTACTCATGGTAAAACCATATGCACCTGCATTGAGTATAGCGAGTGTATCGCCTTCACGTACTTCGTTCAATTTTCGGTCGACAGCAAACGTATCCGTTTCACAGATGTAGCCAACAACTGAATAAATACGTGGTGTTCCTGACGGATTGCTGATGTTGATGATGTGATGGTAAGAATCGTAAAACATGGGACGTATTAAATGATTTTGTCCCGAGTTAACACCTGCAAAAACAGTAGCCGTAGTTTGTTTAATCACATTTACATTCACGAGCAACGCTCCTGATTCGCTCACTAAAAACTTTCCGGGTTCAAACCACAACTCTAATTCTCTTCCATACTCTTTACAAAAACTGAGAAACCTTTCTGTAATTACTTTTCCTAATTCCTCCACGTCGGTGGTAACATCATCTTCTTTGTACGCTACTTTGAATCCACTTCCGAAATCCAAAAATTCTAAATCAGGAAAACTAACTGCCGCGTCGAAGAGTAAATCGGCAGCGCGAACGAATACACCAGAGTCGAGGATATCACTTCCTGTATGCATATGCAAACCATTCACAATAATTTTTTCTTTTTCAATGATGCGTAAAACGTGACGCATTTGATGAATCGAAATTCCAAATTTAGAATCGATATGTCCAGTTTGAATATGCGAAGTTCCACCTGCAACAATATGCGGATTGATGCGAATACAACATGGAATAGAACTTCCGTATTTATGTCCGAATTGTTCGAGTAAAGAGATGTTATCAATATTTACCTGCACACCTAATTCAACAGCGGCAACTAACTCATCAAACGCAACACTATTGGGTGTGAACAATATTTCGGAAGGACTAAATCCAGCTTTGAGTCCGAGTTGCACTTCCTGAATAGAAACTGCATCCAAACCTGATCCTTGCTTTAAAAGCAAGCGCAGAATATTAATATTATTACACGCTTTCAATGCATACTTCACCTTCAACTTCACTCCAGAAAATGCATCATTCAATCGTTTGTATTGGGATACAATTTTATTTCCATCATAAATGTATAATGGAGTTCCGAACTCGTTGATGATGTTCGATAAAGGTAAAGATTGTAATCTGGAGTTTGTTTCAGCGATCGACATGAGAATTGGTAAGTTGGTAAGTTGGTAAGTTGGTAAATTGGTAAATTAATTAGTAGATGTCGCGAGGCTTCGCAATGATAATTTGTTGTTAAGATGATCAGTGAGTAACTTAAAAGTTATTTGTTGCGAGACTTGGCGAGCGGAAATCAAAAGCTAGCAGCCAGAAGCTAGTAGCTAGCAGCAAAAAAAAGCCGAGCTAGAATTTTCCAGATCGGCTTTTGAAATAATGTTAAGATGAATCTTATCCCAATTGCACTCTCTTGAAAACAGTAACGGTGAGACCTTTCTCCACGCTGTCCAAGAATTGACGAACCGATTTCTTATCTTCCTTTAAATAGGCTTGATTCAACAAGGTATTCTCTTGATAGAATTTATTCAATCTACCTAAAGCAATTTTCTCAATCATATCTTCAGGCTTTCCTTCCTGACGACTTAAATCTTTTGCTATTTCTAATTCACGCTCGATAACTGCGCTGTCTACATCATCCTTATCGATAGCTACTGGATTCATTGCAGCAATTTGCATCGCTACATCCTTTCCAGCATCTGCAGAAGCAGCAGCCGAAGAAAAACCTACCATAGAAGCCAAACGATTTCCTGGGTGATTATAAACCACAACACGAGGGGCTGTGATTTTAAGATAAGAACTCAATTCGATCTTCTCACCAATTCTTCCGATCATATCGAACAACTTATCGTTGATCGTTACACCATCCATTGGTAAAGCTTTTAACGCTTCTGCATCGGCTGGATTATTTTCCATTGCCGTATTCAAAACGGATTCAACGAAGTTTACGAAATCTTGGTTCTTCGCAACGAAATCTGTTTCGCAGCTAATTCCTATTAAATAACCTGCTGTGTTATCAGCATTTGTTTTAGCAATAATATAACCTTCTTTAGCATCACGATCGGCACGGCTAGCAGCTACTTTCTGACCTTTTTTACGAAGATAATCTACAGCGGCATCGAAATCACCATTGGCTTCCGCTAATGCTTTTTTACAATCCATCATTCCAGCGCCAGTCATTTGACGCAACTTGTTCACGTCGGCTGCAGTTACTGTTGTTGTTGTTGACATTTGATTTTAATATTTTAAAGAGTAATTACAATTTTTTAATTTTTTATAAGTCCATCTCACCGAAAAAATTATTTTCCTTGCAGATGAATACTGCTTCGTACATTACAAGTACGACATTAAATATTAAATACTCTAATGATTTTAATGTTTTACTACTTCGGTCTTGACCTACGTAGTACACTGTTAGTCGCATATCCTACGCAGTACGCAGTAAGAATAGAAAGCGGGATGCTATTTAGACATCCCGCTTTCTGTATTTCACGATTATTTACGTGGACCAGCTTTGCGGGGACGGCCAGAGCCACCTGGACTCTTTGGACCACGACCAGCACCTGGTGTTTCGCCTTCTTCATCCGTTACAGCAGCCACTTTCGTGTCTTCTGCTTCTTCTTCGTTTGCGGCGTCGCGCTCACGTTCTTGTTCTTTATCTACTTTACGTTCAGCCAACCCTTCTTCTACCGCTTTCACCATGATGCTCATGATTAACTCTACAGACTTGCTTGCATCATCATTTGCCGGAATTGGAAAATCGATTAATGAAGGATCACTGTTTGTGTCATTGATAGCGATCGTAGGAATTCCTAAATTGATAGCTTCGTTTACAGCGATATGTTCTTTTACAGTATCTACAATAAATAGAGCAGCTGGAAGACGATTTAGATCAGAGATAGAACCAATCAATTTTTCCATTTTCGTTTTCTGACGTGCCATCATCAAACGCTCTTTCTTAGAAAGATGAGCTGCGGTACCGTCGGTCAACATTTTGTCAAGTGAAGTCATTTTCTTCACTGACTTACGCTGGGTAGCGAAGTTGGTTAACATACCACCGGGCCAGCGCTCAGTGATGTAAGGCATATTTACAGATTTAGCTGCAGAGGCAACAATTTCTTTCGCTTGCTTTTTAGTGGCAACGAATAAAATTTTCTTACCTGATTTTGCTATTTGCTTTACAGCAGCAGCAGCTTCTTCCATTTTTGCGTGGGTTTTATTCAAATCGATGATATGAATACCATTACGCTCCATAAAGATGTAAGCTGCCATCTTAGGATTCCACTTGCGCTTAAGGTGACCGAAATGGACACCAGCATTGAGAAGTTCTTCTTGCGTTACGTTGATCATTACGCTATTATAATATTGTGTATAATTAAATTGTTGAAGAGAGAAGTACGAGACTCCAATCGTAATAAATTAACGCTTGCTGAATTGGAAGCGAGCACGAGCCTTTTTCTGACCGAACTTCTTACGTTCAACCATACGTGGGTCACGCGTTAACAATCCACCTGCTTTTAACAGCGGACGATGTTCAGCATTGATTTTACAAAGAGCACGAGCAAGAGCCATACGAATGGCTTCTGCTTGTCCGTTATATCCTCCGCCAAAAACGTTTACAGTAACATCATAATGATCATTGGTAGATGATATTTCAAATGCTTGCTTCACTAATTTCTGTAAGGGAAGAGTTGGGAAGTAATCCTTATAATCCTTCTGATTAATTTTAATAATACCGTTGCCTGGTTGTACATAAACTCGGGCTACAGCGGTCTTACGACGACCTATGGTGTGTGTAATTTCCATGTTTTTGATTAATACTTAAGGGTGATTGCTTTAGGTTGTTGAGCAGCATGTGGGTGCTCACTTCCAGCGTAAACAAATAAATTGCCCTTAATGGCATTTCCTAGACGATTCTTAGGTAACATTCCGTAAATCGCACGTTCAACAACCGCTGTTGGTTTTTGAATGATTAATTTCTCGGGAGTCACGAAACGTTGTCCGCCTGGGTAACCAGTATGAGAAACGTACTCACGTTCTGACCATTTACGGCCGGTGAGACGAACTTTGTCTGCATTTATAATGATCACATTATCGCCGCAATCGGCGTGTGGGGTATAATTCGCTTTATGCTTTCCACGAAGCATCATAGCAGCCTGAGATGAGAAACGACCTAAAACCTGGTCTTTGGCATCTAGAACTACCCACTCTTTGGTTACTGTCTTCGCGTTGGCTGAAACAGTTTTGTAACTTAACGTATCCACGGTGTTTAAATTAGTATTGTTTTTACAATGGGAGGGCAAAATTAGGATAAATAAAGAGATTTGCAAAACATATTAACATATTTTAAAAAACTGTTAAAAAGCTGATTGAAAATAGAATAGATAGTAAATTGCCTGTTCTCAAAATGGGAATCGTCCAGAATGTGGAAAAAATCAATATTTTGTGGCGAGGGCAATTATTGACAGGCCCATTTTACGGAAAGTGATCCAATCTAAGAAACGGGCTATGGGGATTAGTTTATCGTATAGGTCCATCTGCTTTCCTTCCACTTCTTTCTTTTTCATGATTTTTCCTCCAAAAAACCAAGCGGGGATCCCTAACGCATTGAACATCCACTTCTTTTCCAAAAACAAGGGAGCTGCTTGAAAGAGATTATTCATCATAGAAGCTGTATATCGTCTGAAATGAAAAAGACCCTTATCAATGTCATTATAGAGAAAAGGACCGGCAGGAACAAGAATCAGCACTTTCCCTCCTACTTTGAGCAAGGAGACCAAGTTCTTCATGGCTAGTCGATCATTTTCAATATGTTCAATCACATTCATTGCAAAGCAGGAATCGAATGAACCTTGGAGATGGTTATACACGTTATCAAAATCGGGATGGACCAAATCAAGATTAAGGACTTCACTCTTGGGAAATTTTTTATGCAGAGCATTACAATATTCTTCTCGGATATCGCTGAGGACGATATCGGATTTTGCATCAATAAAATATTGAGAGATATTACCGATGCCGCTACCAATTTCAAGAATTCGTCCATTCATAAAAGGCTGCACCTGTTCAAACATCCATGCATTAAAATGATGAGCAAGGCTGATGGCTTCTAAGGTATGAAGGCCTTCTTCGTCATGTTCTTTAAATTGATACGAACTCATTCATTACTTGAATAAATTGTATCTCAAAACACAATAGATGGCTCTAAAACCATCTTTCCAATTTATCTTTTTTCCTTCTGCATACGTTCTGCCATAGTAAGATATTCCCACTTCATATATGCGCACATTGGGAATGCGAGAAATTTTTGCAGTTACTTCGGGTTCAAAGCCAAAGCGACGCTCTTTCAAGTCGAGGGATTGAATCATCTCGCGTTTAAATAATTTGTAGCAAGTTTCCATGTCGGTGATGTTCATATTCGTAAACATATTGGAAAGCATGGTTAAAAACTTATTTCCGATGGTATGCCAGAAGAACAAAATTCGATGCGCTCTACCTCCAATGAAACGAGAGCCATACACAACATCTGCGAATCCATCTAAGATGGGTTGTAATAAACGATTATACTCAGCAGGATCATATTCCAAATCGGCATCTTGAATAATCACATAATCGCCGGTAGCTTCCTTAATTCCGCGATGCAATGCGGCGCCTTTGCCCATATTCTTAGGCTGAGAATAAACGACTAGTGGAAAGTTAGGATGAGATTGCTGATATTGCTCTAAAGCTGCAAGTGTATGATCCGTAGAAAAATCATTCACTGCAATCACTTCCATTTTCATTTGCTCTGACAGTTCCACTTTGTCGATTTTATCGAGGATAAGGTGAATTGTTTTTGCTTCATTAAAAACTGGAATTACGATAGAAAGTTTTTGTGCCATAGAACTTATATTAGCCAATCATCTTTTCTTGCTGAACGGAAGTGCTGTTATTTATTTTAGAAATGGATGCTGGGGTGGCGATGAAATTAATTCCGAAAAAAAAGTAATCGCGCGCAATGCGATTGGTTCTCCATAATTTTTGTTCCTTTTCAATCGCCATTTGGTATCCATACTTGTTGAATAATCCAGGAGGATAAGCACGAATATACTCAACACTGTGATCATCTACTATCAAATCTTGGGCTTTCATCTCTTCTTTCCATTTGCTGAGTGATCTGATATTTTCATTGCCCAACAAAATGGTCTTTTTAAGACGCTCATCATAAAAATCAATAATACGATTGTTCCCTCGTTGCTTATACAATTTAATGGATTGAATAATGTTTTTTCCATTCTCTTCAATCACGATCATTTCACCATCGGGTTTGAGATTATCATGTAGAATTTGCAAGGCATCTTGAATAGGTTCAAGGTGATGGAGGGTATCTTGAACGATGATATAATCAAACACATTACGAGGAGCAGAAGGTTCAAATAAATCTTCATAATCAAAAGTAAACCCACTTACATCACCAAACTGAGACCAATACTTGATACGCTCTGGAATTTCTTTAAAATAAAACTCAAGTGTTGTACCATGAATTTTAAAACCATTAAGTGCCAAAAAAATGGCGGTTGTACCATAGCCACAGCCCAGGTCCCAAGTGATAGAATCTTTACGCGTGATGTGATCCGCTATGTACTGGAGTCGTTGACAAAAATACGCTTTACGAAAGGCAAGGCTATTTACATCCGAATGAAACTTATAATAGCTCCACCATTCAGGTTTTAACTCTAACTCTTTGATAAACAGATTGAAGAATTGCTCGAGTTCCATATTGTTGGCGGCAAAGTTATCATTTCTCCATTAATGGCAAACCAAATCATTCATATATATTAATAGAACGATAGGATAAGGCCAAATTTTTTTTATTCAAAAGCTCATTAAATTAATATTTCGATACGTCTATCAACTATTCGACTTCACATTTTTACCACCTAATTAACACAAGTCAGAATCCTACAATAACATTATTCCGGTATTTAAAGTCAAATAGATTAATCTGAAAAAATAAAACTACGACTAATCACGAATTGGAAAGGGAAAACAAAATAAAGAAACAATAAAATATAAAATCACTTAATGACATAAATATGCGTATTTTGATACTTTATCGCTTCCAACCAAGAGACTCTTGATGTTTCATTTAAATTATTCCAATAGCTTGTAAATTCAGGAGGTGAAGTTGCGGAATATCCATTAATACACTTTAGGCCCAACTGTTGAGTTGCAAGCATTGCATCCAGTTGGAGTTCTATTGGATTCTCATTTACAAAAATTGGTTCATACGAAATAAGCGACCCATTCGGAATATCAACCATCTTCAAAACTAACTTATTCACTCGCTCTTGAGCAAGATCCTTTGGCTGATGATAAGTAAAATTTCTATCCACATAATTATCTAACACAAGCAATGAAAAAAATGGAATAAAAAGAATGAGTGGATTAACTCTTTTAGACGAGACTTTAAATAAATACGCAACACCGATTGCAAAAAATATCATTTCAATATTGACGATTCTAGTTATTGAACGCATACTTCCAAAACCAGGTAATAATCTAATCAATGAATAAATAGAAAAATCATTTACACGAATAAAGCATAAAAATGTAATCAAAAAAACAATGAGGAGAAGTCGAATATTTTTTATCGAATTGCTACCTTCTTCATCTTCCTTCTTCAACCAAATTTTATTTGAAAATATCATTGATAGTACACCTACAAAAACAAATAAACCTGGGAATAATTGATGATCCCAGAAGGCAGGCAAAGAAGTCCCAACCTCAGTTAAAAAATCCCATAAAGGATTTCCATGATGGGCATATAAATAGGATTTAAATACGGGAATTGTTTTCACGGTTGATTGAAAACTTGGCATTGGCACATTCGCAGCTCTACTTATATAAGGTATAATAAGTGGCACCAATAATAGAATAGGAATGATTCCCGATAGTAACACTTTGACCAAACCATTCTCTTTAATAATTTCCTTCCAAAAGCTCCCCTTATTTCGAAAAAATATAATTGAGACCATCACCAGAAAAGGAAAGAAAAATAAAAACCCCAGGTAAATACCACAATACAATAGGTAAACAAAAGCTAAATTGGCGAAGAAAAAATACTTGAGTTTTTTATGATTTGAAAACAATAAAATCAACCAAAATATCACGGGTATAATAAATCGAGCGAACGTTTGAGCGTGTGTCAATTGAGATTGCAAAGCAAGAGAAAAAGTAAAGATAAATGCACCAATTCCTGCAGCATACGCATTTTTAAAAAGCCACTTTAGAAAAAGGAAACTAAATAAGAAATTCAAGAATGTTAAAACTAAAAACCAACCTTGAAAGGCGTCCAACACATCAAATCCGAATGACCTGAAAAGAGCATAAAATGGCAACGTACCCAATAAATTGTCAGAATAAGATATCACTTTTGGTTCGGGCACCATAAAGGGAGCATCCCAATAAGATGAAACGTCTCCTGTAAAAAACCGATAGCCATGTTCAAGAATATATGCATTAAACCGAGCATCACCCATATCACCTGGAAAATGATTTAGTTCAGGACCCACAATATTTCTAACAATAAAATAGTAGCCAGCAATTAAACATACTAAGAATAGCATACAATCTCTAATAACAATTACATGTCTATTCATACCTTAATTTACGTCTAAAGGATTTAATGTATCTTGGAGTCAAATCTTAAACAAATTTAATTAATTTTGTCATATAAATATCCTATAAACATGAACCACACATATAAACTTCTTATTTCACTATTCGTCTTACTATTTGCATCATGTTCCTCAAAAAAGGAATCTGCCTCGTTGATTTCTATTACATTCGATGATATCGCTGGATTTATGGAGCCCAATAACCCTTTAATAGTAAACACAACGATTGCCCATTCTGGAAATACATGTGCAATGGTTGATAAAGAACATGTTTACGGACCTACTTTTAGAAGGAATTTATCATTATTACCAATTCAAAAAATAAAAAAAGTTAAAATCAAAGGATGGGTTCGTAAAGATTCCGATTCAGCAAATCTTAAAATTGTTTGTTCAGTAAGTAAAGGTGATGTTAATGTATATTGGAATGCGATTGATACAAAATCTAAAAATCTAAAAAAAGGTGAGTGGCAGGAAATCGAATTTGAAAACGATATTAGCAAGGCCAACGCTCCGGAATTTACATTAAGTGTGTATCCATTGAATGACGACAATGAGAAAATTCTTATTGATGATCTAACCATCGAGTTTGAATAAACATCCAGTCAATATAAAAGACAATGAAAAAGTACAACAAAGATTTTATAGGCGTTTTCATTAAAACTAGTTTACTGGTTCTATTTATTTTGTTACCCAAAATTCCAATAGCATTTTCAAAACTAAAGCACCACACAACATCGTCAACTCCTAAAACGAATGAAAAGATGTATAAGTCAGGTGTACATACCTATAGAATTGACTTTAACAAAGAGTCTAAATCCAAGACGGCATCGCTTAAATCAACTTACATTGATGGCCAAGGGATCATATTAAAAGAGAAAGGCACTTATAGTCCTAGTTTTAATTTCAGAATAAGAGAGTATTGCAAAGATTCCATCGCTACTTTTTCTACTCAAACTTTGATAAGTAGATTAAGCAATAAAAATATGGATGTCATTTTTGTGATGACTTTAGAAGAAAATAATTCAGATAAAAGTAAATGGTATGGATGTTATGCTCTTAATGATAATTTTAAAGAAAAAACATGGACGATCCTGAACGGAAAACATAAAATTGAAGACTATGTCATCACTGAAAACACTTATCTAAAAGGCTATATCTGGAACAAAGGTAGCGGAGAAATAGCTGTAAATCATTTAGAACTAATATTAGGAATTGAACCAAATATTAATAGCAAAAAGCCTTTTATTGAAATATTGAAACCTGAAATTACCAACTATCCATCAGAAATTAAGACTAGTATATTTAAAACAAAAATAAGTGGAGATATCATCGGTAATGTAAAAATCAAAACCAATATTCAGCAAGCGAACTGCTACAATCAGCAATTTATTTTTTGTAGCGAGTCGCAACTTTTGGTAACTGACATGAATGGAAAATCTATTGGGAAACCAATTTCGTTCAAAAGTAATATAACGATGCCTTGCCTAAACTATTCTAAATCTGGCATGGTAGTTACCTCTAAAAAAGCAAAAGGTAATTTACTTAGAATGATTTCTATTTCCAATGATTTCAAAATGATTCGCGACACCCTTTTAAAAATACCCTCTTCAACTGAGTTCATCATGTCTGAAGGGCATGTAGATTCTGAAGCAAACGGAGTATTGGGAATTTCTACCGACGCAAAGATTGCCCTGCTTGCAAACAATAATTTTAAAATAAGCACACTAAAAATCAAATTAGACATCATCGATTCTTATAAAATCACAGGATTAAAACAAATTAATAAAAATAAATTTATCGCCATTGCAAGTAACGAAGGAAATAATATTTCTTACGTAGGCTCAATTATAAATGGAGAAATTAAATTTTCTTTGTTACCTTACTTAAACGATAAAGATAAGAGTATACTTGGGTTAGATGAAAATGCTACTTGGATAAGTTCTGCAGATGGAAATTATTTTGTTTTAACAAATTCAATTCGGAAAAACCTTTTTAAGATTAGTTTAAAAGATGATACATCTATTTCAATATTAAAAAACTATCACCTTCAAATTTCAGAGAGAAATATTTCTCCTAACTACTATGAATTTACGTCGATGTTTAAAGGTAAAAGGAACAATGGTGAAGGGCTTTATTTTAATTGCCATAATTCAATAGCCACACAAAAAGTTCATCCAGAAATCAGCAATAACATTTTATATTTTTACAAAACCGATTAAATTTATGAAATCCATTCATGTAGTCATTGTTACTCTTCTTTTTTTAGTTTCAAGTTGTGGCGCCGATACTTGCAAACTGGAAAGCATTCAAATAGATAAGACATCCTTTTCTGTTAAATCCTTTATACCCATCTTGAATTTCGGCTCCCAGGAAGAAAATCCTAAATTACTGCCTATTGATTTTTCTGACGCGATACAAGGAATTGAAATTCCTACTATAAACCAAACCCCCTCAGGCTATTTTACATTTAATTTCCAATTAAAAAATAATAATACGCAGCCTTCCTGTTTTTATTACAAAATATTTTATCAAAATGAAACTTATAAATTCAAAGAATCTATTGATACTTCGAATGGATATTTTAATTTTCAGGAGGAAAATTTTTA
>JANOPQ010000246.1:0-13527 GCA_031421935.1 Bacteroidota bacterium
CGTTTATTTAAGAATGGGTGAAACGAGTGGTGATACCTTTAACGGAAAGCTCTATTTATACAATAGTGGGGGCTATTCAGTTCAAATGGCTTATGGCGATACCAGTTATTTTAATGATACTATCTATGTAAATAGCACAGGCAATGGTGGAATCACTTTTGCAAATGGAACTTACGGTGCATCAATTCTCGGCGATAGTGCTTGTTTAGTTACAGGTAGCAGTGGAATTAGCGCAGGAACTATTCAGTTTAAAAATATTAATCAATCGGCAACCAGTAAAAATAGCATTACTGCTAGTGGTAGTGTTCTTTTTAATGTGTATTCAAATTCCTTTGGCGGGAAAGTAAATTTTACTGCACCAAACCTAGTTGTTAAATCAACAACCTTTGGTGATAGTACTTCGCTTACCAAAACAGGACATACCTTAGCTAATACATGGGAAGGCGGAAATACTTATCATGGTGTAGCCACCATTACCAATGGAAACACAGGTACTGCCATTCTTAAATTAGCGAGCCAAAGTGGAGATGTCTACAATAAGGATGTCTATTTTAACGCGGGCAGTGGACCCATTCAAGCGGCCAGTGTTGGTGTAAACACGTATAATGGTAATGTAATTGCAAATGGCAATGCCGTTACATTTAGCACAAACGGCGGAACATTTAAATTTACAGGAAGCGAAAATCAAACATTTGGTGGGGGTACCAGTACTTTAAATTTTAATAAAATAATTGTCGATAAAACTTCGGGCAACGTCACCTTAAACCAGCCCATCACTATCGATAGTTTATTACAGCTTACCAATGGCATCCTTTACACTGACACTATTATCACTTTAAAAGCAACAGCTACAACCACAGGTGCCAGTAACCTAAGTTTTGTAGATGGCAGGGTAAAGAAAATTGGGAATACAGCTTTTGTTTTTCCAGTGGGGGATGATAACACATTTTTTCCTGTTGAAATCAGTGCTCCATCATCTTCATCGGATGCTTTTATGGCAACATATTTTTCAAAACCTCAATACATAGGAAGCAATTTGGATTCAAGTTTATATCGTGTTTCTAGTTGTAATTATTGGAAAATAGAAAGAATTGTAGGTACTTCAAATGTAAATGTAAAATTATATTGGGATAGTATGGGTTGTGGACTGTTTGACACACTCAATATGGCAGTGGCAAATTGGGATGGAAGTAAATGGAAAAATTTAGGATATTCTCAAATTTTGGGTGAACCTAATATTGGTTCAATTAAAAATGCTAGCTCAGTTCATACCTATGGATATTTTTCTATCGCCGAATTGAAAACTAATATTTCACCTACTTGTTCACTTGGGTTTTATCGCAGCTTACCACCGGACTTTTTCGGATTTAATGGTTCCAATACCATTGATGTGAATCAAACTTCAAATGCTGGAACACAAACTTGGGCAGAAATTTTAGCCTTTAATCCTCCTTTTGTTCAAGATAAAAAAATTACTTTAATGAGAATACCGGCGGGAACGCTTGCCAATTTTGCAGACTGGAGAACTGGATGGCCAAAGCTGGAAAAAGATTTGCCCTACAACTGGGATTACGATAAGTTTAATTATATAAAATTAAATGATGGATTAGGAAATGAATTACAAGATGTTGCCAATAATTTAAATTTAAATGGAGCGAGACCAATATATACATGGAACGTTTTAAGTTCAAAATTTTTGTATGAAGTTGCTTCAGTTTATCGTGCGCATGAAGTTAATCTACCGGTAAAATATATTGAATTAGGTAATGAATTTTATTTGGAAGATGAATATTACAAGGAGGTTTTTCCTTCAGTAAGCGATTATGTAATTTTAGTTGAGAATTGGATAAATGATTTTAAACAATTATCAATTCCTAATTTTATTTCAATAGATTGGGCTATTGTGGGTAGTGATTATTCTGAATCTTCAGGCGGTAGAAGAAAACTATGGATGGACAATTTACTTGATTTACTTCCTTCAACTACGGAAGTAGATGCGATTGTTGTGCATGACTATATTGGTGCTGGTGTGCCTATTGATCAGAGTACTGGATGTACTAATGTAATTGGAAACCAGTATATCGATAAGTATTTTAATAAAGTGTTTAAAGATGGAGAAGTTTTGAAAACTACTGCAATTAATAAAGTAAAAGAAGCTAATTCACGCAAATTTTCAAGCGATCCATTGGAAGTTTGGTTGACTGAATTCAATAATTTGGATTATGAAAATGCTTATATTGGAACATGGGCTCATGGATTGTTTAATATAGGCATGGCATTAAAATATCTTGAGTCGGAAGAAATCACTAAAGTTGTTTCTCATACAATGGCTTCAGATGGAATTTTTGGAAATATATTTGAGTCAGAATGTGGGTTTTCAGGAATTAAGTGTCATGGTACTTTACCTTCAACACAATGTCCATCTGATTTTACTACCAACAAGGGTGAGTTCACAGCGGTGGGTAATGCACTTAATCAATTTGCACTTGCTACAAAGGATGCAGTTTCAGCCACACAGCTCGATTTTTCTAATGATGTATTGCCCATCATTATAAGTGCAAACGAACCATTAAATCCCGAACTATATGGTTGGATGTTTACTAAGGGGAATGGAGATGTCGAATTTTTAATTGTAAATTTCAGCTTTACACATGTTTATAATTTAACACTGCCATCATCGTCAGTTGCAAGTAACGTTATTTTAAGGTACGACCAACTTACACACCAAGCGATACAAAACGTTGTTTTGGGAACAGCAGTCAATTCACCAGCTTCTAATTTTGAATTGCAAATAACCACTTCTCCAGATAAAAATATTGCAGATCCAATCAATTTGCCTGGAGGTTCTCTTACTCGAGTTTATATAAAAAGCAGAAATTTATCTGCTCGTCTAACGGATGACGAAATTTGTGAAAACAGTACTACTACGCTCATAATTGAAGGTGGCAATGCTCCCTACACAGTTACTTGTACAGATCTATCATTTTCGACAACATCAAACCCAAATGTATTTAATGTAACGAATTTAAATTCTTTATCCTCCACTTTAAGTGTTCTTATTAATGTAGATTGTTCAGGTTGTACTCCCATTAATATACCGATAACTATTAATCAGAAATTCGCAAGTGATCTTACTATTTTAGTAGATGGGACCCTTGCAAGTCCAAATGAGAATTTTATATCGTGCCCTGGGACATCCATTACGCTCGAAGCTCAATTTACTGAAAGTCCTGCCGGCACTTATAGTACAAGCGGCGACTATCACTTTCTTTGGGCACCCGATACTGGAATCACTTCCAATATATGCTCCACACAATTACCTATGTGTCCTGAAATAGAAGTAGATCCCGAGAGACCTACTAAATATACTGTTTATGTCACTGATGATTTTTGCTGGCAAAGTGCTTCTGTAATAATCACACCTATAGTTCAAATGGATTTAGGCGTAGATCAAACAATTTGCAATGGTACGACAATTGAAATCGTACCAACCTTTGTTTTTCCTCCAGGTGTAATCACATATAATTTAACTTGGACCCCTGTAATTACAGGTGGTCCACCCTATACATTTACTCCTAGTGTTGCAGGTGATCAAATAATTACAGCTGAATTAGTAACAACTAATTTGACTCCTAATTGTGTAATCACTGATGAAGTCAATATAAATTCTTTGAATTGCTGTTCAGGATTATTTTCACTTATACCTACTTTGCAAAATGGAACTTATGCTAGTTATTCTGAGGATTTAGTTAATGCGGTCGTTAACCCTATCATTGGTAATTGTTCCTTGTGTGTTCAATATTTTAATGCCAATGGAAATCCGAATCTTCCAATAAATAATCAGGCTAAAGTTATTATCGATTTAACAGGACACGGAAATACCTATACAATAAATGGGGATTTTATTGTTGATAATGATATAAGAGATCAAAACAATGTAGTAGTGATAGATGGGTATGATTTAACTATAAAAAATGGAAATCTCACTTTTGGATCTGAGGCCCAAATCCTTGTTGGAGATAAGCGCAAATTAGTTCTCGAAAATTGCACCTTAACAAATTGCACATCTGAAATGTGGGATGGAATTAATGTGTCAAAAACTGGAGTAGAATTACCACCGTCCATTGAATTTATTAATTGCGTATTTTCAGGTGCAACGAAGGCGATTAGTTTAGCACGGGAATCTAATTTTAAAATTGAAGATTGTTTATTTGAAAATAACTATGTTGACATTCATTTAGAAAAGTATCAGCAGCTACTTGAGCAGGATGAAACAAATGGAGTGTCAACCAATAATTATATTCGTGGCTGTACATTTACTTCTGATGGGAACACTTTGCTTTCGCCGTATAGCTCAGTTTATAAATTTGCGGGCATATCACTTGACGATGTTCGACACGTTGTCATCGGCGATAGTGACCTAACTGTCGATTACAATACATTTAACAATTCAAATTATGGTATTCATTCAAATAATTCTAGTTTCGATTGTTACCATAGTACCTTTTCGGATATTACAAATTTTGGAGGGGCTCCATTGGGTAGACCTATTAAAGGTGTATGCATTTATTCGTCATCTAGTAGTGATTATAATGATCGAAGTATGAATGTTGGGGTAACCACAGCTGATGCATCGCTAAAAAATTATTTCTTGAAGTCTAATTATGGAGTATTGTCCTATGGAGAAATGAACGCAAAAATATTTAACAATGATTTTGGAGATCTTAATGATATAGATAACAGAATTACGAATACAGGTATATTCACTGTAAACTCTAGCTCCAAAAAAGTTTATATTTCCAGAAATAATAATTTTTATTTTTATAATATAGGTATCCGTGCTATTGGTTTAAATTCATTTGGGGAATATCATATTGGTAATAATTATTTCTCTCATACAATGTCAATTCCTACTAACCCAGTAAATTTTGAAGGCACCGCTATTTGGGTTGGAAATAGTTATTTCTTAAAGAATACTAATACCCCACCTAACTTGCAAATTTTTGAAAATGATATTGGTAGCCCTGATGATTTAGATGGTCAACCTCGCATTGGAATTTTTGTTTCTTTGGCTATTTCACCCATTGTACAAAATAACCATATATATTTCAATCATTCTTCTGTTCCTAGTGCTCCAACTCTTGGAATTTGGATGCAGAATACTGAAAGAGCATTTATTAATGGAAATGATATTATTAATACGGCTTCTTCAAGTACGTTAACAAATTTATTTTTGGGAATTAGATCTGATCGTAACCTTACACCCTGCATTTCTGATAATACTATTGATTACTTAGGTAACAGCATGCAATTTTTAGGAGATCATGGACAGGTTTCATTGTCTATAAACAGAATGCATTTTTATGATAATGCTATTTCATTAATTTCCGCTGATATTGGTGTTCAGGGTTTTGAAGATTTCGCAATTTCTAAATACAGGACTGATGATAACGAATTTCACCATAACATCGGATCAGAACCTGACAGAGTGATTGGATATACTGGAAATGGTATTGGAGTTTCTTGGTATTTTAACTCCACGGCCAATCAGATTTATAATCCGGATATTAATGGGACTATTAGTACTGCACTACTGGAGGAATCATCCGTTCCTAATGATTTGGGCGCAATAGATTGCCCCCTTATTACAAACCCTGTCGCACGAAATATGGCTTACGGTTCCGTTGTTGGGGACTCTGCACGGTATGAAGAGAATTATTATGATTTTTTCTATCAGAATTCCAGAGCAAATCTTTATAGTATACTTAAATCAGACATTTCTCTGCTAAATATGGAAGATGAAGCCGATTCATCCTTTGAAGCATTTTATGATATAATGAATGCAACAAATATCGAAAAATTTGATAGTGTAAGATCTCAAATTGAATTGGGTGATTATACCTCGGCCTTGCAAATTTTAAATTTAATGAATGACTCTATAAATTTTGAGAATGTTCTAAAAAATGTCTTAAGCATTTGTTTAAATCGAAGTATAGTGGATTCTTCGCTAACATCTAATGATAGTACAACATTTTATGAAGTTGCAAATGAAAATCAATTATTATATGGTGAGTCGAGTATTATAGCTCGCAATTGGCTGTTTTATGAAGTTCACGATGATGCACTTGAACAGGGATCAAGAATAGCAAATTCAGATAAAAATATTGAAACTAGTTTTGAAGTCTCCATCTTTCCAAATCCTACAACAGAAAATTTATTTTTGAAATATAAGGAAATTGTTCCTCAACAAATTAAAATACTTGATATAAATCAGAGAGTAATTTTAAATTCGAATAATATTAATTATTTGAATTTAAAAAACATTGATGGAGGAGTCTATTTTATTCAATTTATTAAAGACAATAAGTTGCTACTTACAAATAAAATTGTAAAACTATAAGAAAGATGAAACTGCGTATAATTATTTTAAGTTGGAGTTTGATTGGTTTGCTAATTTGTAGTGATCTGTCCGCTCAATTCAATAATAATTATTGGTTATTTGGTGATAGTGCCGGAATAAATTGGACAACACCAAACAATCCAAGTTTATTTAATTCAAAAGTAAAAGGACGAGGTACTTCGGTGTCGCTAGCTGATTCTAACGGGGTTTTGATTTATTCACATACAAATGGTAATATAGCTTTTATGAACAAAACAAAAACATACAATCGTTATAATATAATTATAGAAAATAGTGATAGTATTGTTGGAGAGAGTTGGTATCATGAAATGCAATTAATACCTCATTCGGGAAATGATTCTTTAGTTTATCTTTTCTCAATTGGAGTAAATGGTTATCAAGGTTTGTTTTACACTTTAATCAACTATAAAGCAAACAATGATTCTGGAATCGTTGTTCAAAAAAATATTCAGCTAAAAAATGCGCCTGCATTTGATGGACTTACTGCTGTAAAGCATGGAAACGGTAGAGATTGGTGGCTGCTTTTTAAAGAGTGGGATGGGACTGGACAGGTAGGTAATAATGAAATTTATCGTTATTTGATAACAAGTAGTGGAGTCAGTCTTAGTCAAGTACAAGTAAGTGGTCCTGATAATTCAACAAATTTGGGGAATATTGTTTTCTGTTCTTTAACTAACAAATTAGCAATCGTTAATCTAAGAGGATTGATATCTATTTACGATTTTAATAGATGCACAGGAATGGTATCAAATCCAATTGCTATAGAAATTGAAAGAAATGGAGCTCCGTATCCATATTATTTTTCATCTGCCTTTTCTTCCGATGGTAGCAAATTATATGTCGTAGGTATCGCCTATTTAAATCAAGCGGGACAAAACGATACTCTATTTCAGTTTGATTTGAATGTCCCTAATATTTCTGCAAGCAAACAAGTAATATATGTTTTGCCTAGTTATCAGAAGAGTATGGGCAATTTAAAACTTGCACCTGATAATAAAATATATTTAACCACAGGTGATGAATCCTTAGGTATTCCTTATCCAGACACATTATTCACCGCCATCAATACCAACCTCAGCGTCATCAATCAACCCGATTCACTCGGTCTCGCTTGCGATTTTCAACCATTTAGTTTTTACCTCGGTGGTGCAAGAACCTATTACGGCCTCCCCAACAATCCCGATTACGAACTCGGCGCATGGGTAGGCTCGCCCTGCGATACACTAACGGTAGGCATTAACGATAATGATGAAAAGAATGATGTTTTTTTTCAAGCATGGTACAATCACGAATGGAATATGATTCATGTGAATGCGTCGAAGTTAAAAGGGAAGAGCGGGGTGTTAAGGTTGTTTGATGTGGAGGGGAGAGTGGTGTATGAGAGGAAAGTGGAGGTTATAGCTGGTGGGTATTTTACGGGTGAGATTGCGATGAATGGAATTGCAGCTGGGGTGTATATTGTTTCTTTAACGACCGAGAAGGATAAAGTTCAGGGGAAGGTTTTGAAATTTTAGTCACATACAAATTCTCAATTAAACGAAACGTTAGCAGCGCTAAGGCAGCGGTCGAAGCGAAGAAAGAATTTTCGGAGTTGGAATTAATTCGCAACTAAAAACTCACGTGAAGCTTGAAGCATGAAGCCTGAATTCAGAACTTATTCACAACTAACACATAGGTAATTAAATAGTTACACGAATTTTGTATAACATACCGTACAATCATTTTCGTGCTAGGGTCATTTTCTGTATTTTTGCATTTTAGAATTCATCCTCTTCTTCCCCACATGAAATATACTCCCAAAAGTCCTGCATTATTACTCCTTGAAGATGGTACCGTTTTTTATGGTAAAGCTGCCGGAGCCATCGGAATTGCTACCGGCGAAATTTGTTTTAATACCGGTATGACGGGCTATCAAGAAATCTTCACCGATCCATCGTACACCGGACAATTAATGGTAATGACCAGTGTTCACATCGGGAATTATGGAATAAAATTGAGTGAGTCGGAGTCAACAGAAATAAAAATTTCAGGACTCATCTGTCGAAACCTTAGTCCTATTCCGAGTCGGAAAGATTCGGACATGAGCATTCAAGATTTTCTTTTGCAAAATAATATGGTGACACTAACGGATGTGGATACCCGCGCTATCGTTCGCCATATTCGGAGCAAAGGAAGTATGAATGCTATTATCAGCACATCTACCCAAGACATTGAAACGCTAAAAAAAGAATTAGCGAAAGTTCCATCGATGGAAGGATTGGAGTTATCGAGTCAGGTGAGTTCGGAAACAGCTTGGGATTTTAATACAGAAGGAAAAATGAAAGTGGCTTTGTTGGATGCAGGCTACAAAATGAATATTGCAAGAAGTTTAGCCGACAGAGGATGTCAAGTTCGAATTTTCCCATACAACACCACTTTTGCAGAGATGAACCAATGGCAACCGGACGGGTATATGCTTTCAAATGGTCCTGGAGATCCAGCTACCATGCATGATGCTGTAAAAACGGTTAAAGAAATTTTAGACAGTGGAACTCCCCTATTCGGCATTTGTTTGGGACATCAACTTTTAGCGGAAGCTTGTGGGATGAGAACTTACAAGATGCACCATGGTCACAGAGGAATTAATCACCCTGTAAAAAATGTAATTCAAGGTACGAGTGAAATCACTAGTCAGAATCACGGATTTGCCGTAATGCAAGAGGACATTGAGAATTCGAAGGAATTAGAGATTACCCATTTTAATTTAAATGACAAAACCATTGAGGGTATTCGTGTAAAATCGAAGCCAGCGTTCTCTGTGCAATATCATCCTGAAGCAGCGCCTGGCCCACACGATGCGGCTTACCTATTTGATGATTTTGTGAGTATGATCAAAGAACATACTCAGCAAAAAGTAGCCAGTAATTAATATTAGCATTTCTTTTCTTAAGATGAACTCCTCGATCTTCATAAGTTCGGGTATAAACATTTTGTTACATCTGTTTCTTGACTATTTTTGAAGGCATGACTCCACGGATTCTACTCCTTCTCGTCCCCTTTCTTTTTCACGGTTTAGTTGCTATTGCAGGAAATAACACATCGTATTTTCAGCAAGAAGTAAATTATAAAATTTCGGTAAGCCTAAATGATAGAAAGCATTCACTGAGTGCAACGATTGAAATTGAATACATCAATCGCTCGTCGGATACATTATCCCAAATTTGGTTTCATCTTTGGCCCAATGCTTATAAAGATCGCAAATCTGCATTGTGTAAACAGATGCTTGAAAATGGAGATGCTTCATTGTATTTTGCAAAGGAAGAAGAACGAGGTTACATCGACTCATTGCAATTTACAGCAAACGATGGAAATATTTTTTGGAGTTATGACTCATTAAACAAAGACATCGCTTTGTTGCAACTTAAAAATCCCTTATTACCTGGGAACAGAGTGATCATTAAAACTCCCTTCTATGTAAAACTTCCATCGGCGAGTATTTCTAGATTAGGACATATTGGTCAAGCCTATGCCATTACACAGTGGTATCCGAAACCAGCAGTGTACGATCAACAAGGATGGCATGCGATGCCCTATTTAAATCAAGGGGAGTTCTACGCTGAGTTTGGGTCGTATGATGTCACTATAACGCTGCCTAAAAATTATAGAGTCGGTGCTACTGGCGATTGTCAAACACAAACAGAAATAGATTGGATGAATGAATTGTCGAAGGAACCCGATAACTTCAACGACAGTTTACTATTTCCTCCTTCCTCAAAAGAATATAAAACCATTCGTTATACACAAACTAAAGTACACGACTTTGCTTGGTTTGCCGATAAACGATTTCATGTACGAACTGGTAAAGTTACATTACCGAATAGTGGAAACGAAGTAACCACTTGGGCTTTGTTTACCAATTCTGAACCTCAGCTTTGGAAAAATGCGGTGAAAAATATGAATGATGCGCTTTATCATTACTCTACTTTAGTTGGCGATTACCCCTACCAACAGTGTACTGCCATTGATGGTACTATTGCAGCTGGTGGTGGGATGGAATATCCCAATATCACCATCATTGGAGAATCGTACAATTCATTTCTTTTTGATATGGTTGTGGCACATGAAGTGGGACACAATTGGTTTCAAGGAATACTTGGCTCGAACGAAAGAAATCATCCTTGGATGGACGAAGGCATGAATTCGTTTATGGAAGCTTTGTATATAATGAAAAAATATCCTCCACATCAATATGGAAATCTCAATGAAATGAGTTCAATTGGAATTGCGTCGGTTTTACTTGGCACCAATCAATTTGATTTCAAACAAACCGGGCATTTTGAATATCAATTAGCGACCAGCACATTTACCGATCAAGCAATAGAAAATAAAGCAGTTGATTTTACATTCTTGAATTATGGTATTGTTGCTTACAAAAAAACAGCAATTGCATTTAACTATTTACAAAATTATTTAGGTGACTCTTTATTCTTCGCCGGGATGCAAAATTATTTTCAAGAATGGAAATTCAAACACCCCTACCCTACCGATGTTCAAAAATCATTTGAAAAAGCAAGTGGAAAAGATTTGTCTTGGTTTTTTGTTGATTTATTTAACTCAAACCTAAGTCAAGATTATAAAATCAAAAATGTAGTTCAATTTAGTGATTCATTAAGTATAAAAGTAATTGAAAAATCACATTTAAATACTCCTTTTCAAATCAGTATTTACAATAACGGAAAAAAAACAATTTCAGATTGGATTCACAAAGATTTAATTCAAAATCCAATTAAATTCGCCATAACTGCATTTGATAGTATTATTGTTGATGAAAACCAGTCTACTCTTGATTGCAATAGACGAAACAATACTTACAGAAAAGATTTTATAATAAAAACCGCGCCTAGAACGTATAGCTTTCTTTTACCAAAAATTCATAATTTTAATTATGCCAGCATTTTCACAACTCCTGTAGTCGCTTGGAACCAATACAATAAATTTATGCTGGGTGCAAGTATTTACAATGTGATGTTACCCTTTAGAAGAATTGAATATACGCTTGTGCCCTTGTATGCTTTTGGAGACAAAACACTAAATGGCGCAGGAAACATTCAGTTTACTTTTCCGTGCTCATCACCATTTCTACAAAAAATTACTTGGTCAAACAGTTTTAGAAAATTCAGTTACGCCAATGAATTATATAAAAATGCAGATGGGAATTTGTTGGAAGAAAATCTAGGATATATGCGCTTCAGTCCGGAAGTTACTTTTTCATTGAGAAAATCAAATGTTCGTAGCTCCATCACTCAGCAAATCCAATTACAAAGTATCCATATTTGGGAAGAAAATGTAGTTTATCGTTTCAACAATGGAAAAGCATCGGGAGTTGTAAATCAGGAATACAAAGAATTTTATCGATTGAAATATAAGTTAGCAAATCGCAGAACCGTTGATCCTTTTTCGTTGAAGGTTCAATTGGAAGCCAATGCGGATATTTTGAAAGCCGATGTAGAATTCAACTATCATTTCAATTACAAGAAAAAAGGAAAAGGTGCCGACATTCGGTTTTTCGGAGGGAAAATGTTTAACGACAACCTCAATGGACTCTATGGCTACTTCCTTTCCGACAGAAATGGCGTAAGAGGATCGAATGATTATGCTTATGATGAATTGTATTTTGGAAGAAGCGAATCCCAATTCTTTTTATTCCAACAAATGGCATTACGACAAGGCGCATTTAAAATATACACACCATTTGGTGCCTATCGTGATTGGATTGTTGCTTTAAACATCAGTATCGATTTTCCAATTCCTTTACCTCTAAAAATTTACGGTGATATCGGAACCACTACTGATTTCAAGAAAGACATTAAAAATGTATATGATCTCAATTCCTCCTTTAGCTATGATGCCGGAATTTGCTTGAGTTTAATTAAAAATGTGGTTGAAGTTTACTTTCCTTTAGTACGATCTCAGGAAATACAGAAATATTTGGAAGCGAATGATGCAAAATATGCAGAGCAGATTCGATTCGTATTCAATTTAAATCAAATGAATCCGTTAAACATCCGAAATCAGTTCTTCCGCTAGACAATTGCTATATTTGCAAACCCATTAAATCACATGCAACTACCTGAAGGCAAAAAAATTTATTTCATCAGCGATTTCCATCTCGGTGTGCCCGACAAGGCAAGCAGTTTGGAGCGCGAGAAAAAAATTGTGCGGTGGTTAGACGTCATTAAAAAAGATGCAGCCATTTTATATTTGATGGGCGATGTATTCGACTATTGGTTTGAATACAAGCATGCAGTACCCAAAGGCTATGTTCGTCTCTTAGGAAAGCTCGCAGAACTCAGTGATAGTGGTGTGGAGATGCATTATTTCACCGGCAACCATGATATGTGGGTATTTGATTATTTTCCAGAAGAAATAGGTTTACAACTTCACCGTGAACCCATCCAAAAAGAATACAATCACAAAAAATTCTTCTTAGGTCATGGAGATGGATTAGGGCCAGGAGATCATGGCTACAAATTCATTAAAAAAGTTTTTGCCAATCGCTTTTCACAATGGTTATTTGCTCGTTTACATCCTAACGCTGGCATCAGTTTGATGCGTTATTTTTCCAAGAAAAGTAGAATTGCGACTGGAAACGATGATGCACAATTTTTAGGAGATGATAAAGAGTGGTTAGTCATACACTCCAAAGAAATATTGCAAAAAGAACATTTTGATTACTTCATCTTCGGACATCGACATTTACCTTTGGATATTAAACTCAATGAAAAAAGTCGGTACATCAATTTAGGAGAATGGATCAATCATTTTATGTTTGCTGAATTTGATGGCGTGAATATCCATCTGAAAAAATTTGAAGAGTAGTTAGTCTATCCTTAAAAAGTCATTTTCAGGAAGGAAAGTTCAATAAAATTTGAGTAGTTCATTTTAGTGAGCCAAGATAGTTCTTGAAAAAATCGAGACAAAAATAAATTGGGATTATTTTTCCACTTATTCATCATTCTTTTAAAATTCATAGCAGCAGCAGCTAGCATAACGTTAATGTTATCACCAATAATTCCTTTGTAAAAGTTACGACTTAGTCTGTGATCTTGTTTTAAGTGTGCGATTTT
>JANOPQ010000247.1:0-16588 GCA_031421935.1 Bacteroidota bacterium
TTTTCATCTTCTAGTGATCCACCTATTTTATCTATTCCCAAAATTTTCGCTGATGATAACGTGATGCATTGCAAGGCTTCTTCTTTTGTTAAACCATATCCTGCCACTGTTCCCGCTTGAAATCCCAAATTGCGCTGTTGCCAAAATCCTTCATCGGTGATACTAACCGTAATTCCTGCTTTAAATAAAATCGCAGGCAGCTTATAGGCCATGTCAACATCATCATCTTCACGATAAGGCAGTGCATGCGTACGTGTTATAATTACTGGAATATTTTTTTCTTTCAATAAATCTACCACTCTCCAACTATCGTTACCACCTACAATGACTATTTTTAATTTGTACTTAGCGCCAAAGTTGATGGCCTCTATAATTTCTCTGGCGAATTCACAACGAACATATAAATTCATGCTGCCATCAAATAAACCTTTCATGGATTCTAAGCTTCTGTTTTTTACAGATGGATTTGATTTAGCATACGCGGCAGCGTCGTCGAATTGTTTGTACAACGATTGCATCGCTTTTTCATTCTTTACTTTCTGCTCCGCTTCCGCATCCGGTGTAGCCATTCGCTGTTGACGCATCGATGGCCAATTCACCCAAATACCATCATCGGCTTTTATTGTTGCATCTTCCCAATTCCATGCATCCAATTGCACCACCGATGAACTTCCAGAAAGTAATCCGCCTTGTGGTGCTATTTGCGCCATCAGTACACCATTATCACGCACCGTTGGAATCACCCTTGAATCGGGATTGTAAGCAATCAGTGTTCGTGCACTTGGATTGAGACTTCCACTTTCTCTGTAATCATTGGTAGCACGTACTGCTTCTAAATCACTTAATCCTAAAATAGAATTCAAGGCGATGAATCCAGGATAGGCATGTTTGTCGTTCACATAAATAATAGTATCGAACGCTCTTGGATCAGGCTTATACCCTTTAGCATCCATTACAAAACTCAATTTTCCATCCGTGATACCAATTGCACTCATCGGTATCAATTGTCCATTGCCAATATGTGCAGTTGCACCTAATAATAATATGCGTTGCTTATTTGTTGTTGCTGGTGTTGGACGTTGCGCCATCACCGCTTGAGAAATCAATAATAATATGAATATCTTTTTCATGGTTGGTCGAATTAATGTGGTGCGTGTTCCATATCGTTACAATGGTATTCTTCGTGCGGTGCACTTCCTCCCTTTTGTGTAGCTCCACCTGCTGCTATATCGTCTTGCATCTTTTTAATAATGCGTTGTCGTTCTGCTTGTATATCGGCGCGAAGTTGTTCATCACGCTTTAAATCAAAATAGCATATACCATCGACAAAAGTTTTCACTGGCTTTGAATACACCGACAATGGCGGACCATTCCACAATACTACATCGGCATCTTTTCCTATTTTAATACTTCCTACTTGTTCACTTACATGCAATAGTTTCGCAGGATTAAGAGTAACGAACTTCAGTGCTTCTTCCTCTGAAATATTTCCATATTTGCAAGCTTTGGCTGCTTCCTGATTTAATCGTCGTGCCATCTCTGCATCATCGCTGTTAAATCCTGTAACCAATCCTACGTTGTGCATAATCGCTCCATTATAAGGAATGGCATCAATCACTTCATACTTATATGCCCACCAATCAGAAAAGGTAGAGGCTCCCGCTCCATGTGTCTTCATCTTATCGGCTACTTTATATCCTTCTAAAATATGTGTGAACGTATTCACTTGAAACTGGAATGAATCGGCAACATGCATCAACATATTTATTTCACCTTGTTGGTAACTGTGACAAGTAATGAATCTTTTTTTATTTAATATTTCAGCCAATGCATCCAATTCCAAATCGCGACGTGGTGTAATTCCCTTCGATTTGCTCAAATTAAATTTCTTCCAATTAGCATCGTACTCTTTTGCTCTCGTAAACGCATCAATGTAAATTTGCTCTACTCCCATTCGTGTTTGCGGATAGCGCGTAACGTTATTATCTCCCCAATTCGATTGCTTTACATTTTCTCCTAAGGCAAACTTGATGAAACCATCTGCTCCCTTAAACTTCATTTCTTCAGCCGTTTGTCCCCAACGTAATTTTATTAAGATGGTTTGTCCGCCAACAGCATTTGCACTTCCATGTAATAAATGCGATGTAGTCACTCCGCCTGCTAACTGTCGATATATATTTACATCATCTGGATTAATTACATCACCAATTCGAACTTCTGAAGTCACACTTTGCGTTCCTTCATTCACTCCTTCATTGATAGCAATATGCGAATGTTCATCGATGATTCCAGGAGTCAGGTGCATTCCAGTGCCATCAATCATTTCCATTCCATCATATTTAATTTTATCAGTATCACTGAACTTTCCTACGGCTACAATTTTTCCGCCTTTCATGATCACATCCGCATTTTGCAAGATGCCTTGCTCTTCGCATGTCCATACCGTTACATTTTTAATCCATACATTTCCTGCTGATGGAATCTCCGACTTCGACTTCCAACCATAGGCCATGTTCGGAAGCCATGTTGCTGGCATCACAAAGGCTGAATCTTTTTTTGCAGTATCTTTCTTTGCTTCTGATGGACCCATCTTCTCCGCCGACCAAGTCATCCATTTCCCGTCTGGATTTTGTGCTTGTCCACTGATGCGACTTCCGTTCAAATTAAAACTTCCATTTAAACGATACGATCCTTTTCCTTTTTTAGGTTCGAAACGAAATGTCCATTGCGAATTAAAGGAAGTTGCTTCAACTTTTACCTTGATGGTATCGCGAACCAAAGTCCACTCAGGCGCAAATTGATCACCGCTAGCAGATAAATTCCATCCTTGCAATGTATCTAAAGTTAATTTGTATTTATTTCGAATTTCGATGCTATCCGAATTTTTGATGATGAAACGCTCACCAGAAATCCAATGCTCCACCATTATATTATCCTTTTCAAAATAATCTTTGGTGCAGATAAAAAAGTTGGCCAACATTCCTGTTTTTAATGATCCCACTTGATTCTCGACACCTAATAACTTTGCAGGAAGAATGGTGAGTGCTTTCAACGCTTGCTCTTTCGACAATCCACACTTCAACGCTTTTTGCAATGCAGATGGAAATTCCTTCTTCTCTTTTAATCCATCTGTAGTTAATACAAAATTAACTCCTGCTTTTTCTAACACGCTCGCATTTGCTGGGGCCATTTCCCAATGACGCAAATCGTCCAAATTAATATTTAATGCATCAAATGGATTTGAAACATCATATGCTTTTGGAAAATTTAGCAAAACGATGAATGTCGATTTGCTCTTCGCAATTTCTTCAATACGTTTGTACTCATCACCACCACCACGGATACAATAACTTTGACCAAATTCTTTTGCAATTAAATTTGCTCTCAACACAGAACGATAATCGTTCACTTCAAAAAGTTGCAATAAATTCTGATTCGCATTCCATGCCGCTAAAGAAATATCAAAATCTTTGTCCTTCGCATTTATATACCATTGTGCATCCAAATAAGTTTGACGAATCAACGCAATACTTCCCATTAGTGAAGATGGATAATCTTGTGTTGATGTTCCTTTATTAAATGAAAAAGCATTAACTGCTTTGTCTTTTAAAATAAGTTTATGGATATCGCCCTCACCCATCAGAACAACAGCGCCTGTACCTCTCGCAATACCATCTTTCTGTAACGATAACCCAACACCAAAGCCAAGCTTACGAAATTCTTGAGCTTCCTTTCCATTTACAACAAAAGTTTCGTAAGCATCAAACTCGGGATGAATAGCCTGATTCCAACTGGTAGCACCTGCAAAAGAAGTTTCCACTTGTGATTTTCGCTCACGGCGATTAACGGGTGTAATGGACTTCGTATCTGCCTGACCGTAGTCGGTGTAAGCATCGATGAACGAAGGATAAATATACTGTCCTTTCAAATCATAAACGATGGCATCTACTGGAATATTGATTGCATTTCCAACACCAATCACTTTACCTTTTTGGATAAGTAAGATGGCATCTTTCAAGATATTTCCGGGTTCAATTATGATATAAGCATGCTTGAAAGCATAAACCAATTCACGTTCATCGGCAAGGCCAATAACGGGTTGGGTAGATTGCGCGTTGAGAGATTGAATCCCAAAAAACAAAGTGCATAACAATGTTAGTATTTTTTTCATGGGGATATGAGGGCAGGGCAACGAAGGTAATAGTTTTATAAGCGTAAGGGATTCCTCCCACTCAAAAAAATGAGGTACGAGAATTAACTGCCAACCATGAACTCAGCCGAGCTAAGAAACTCCCAAGAAGCGTCATTTCAATTGTTTCGACTTCCGAAAGAAAAGACTGTCCTCGACTTTGTGGTTCAAAAGTTAGGCGAAGGGGCAAGTCCCGAACGCTATGAAATCCTAGAATCGGTGCTGGATATGTACCGAACATCCACCGGATTTGATCCTTTTGCCATGTCGAAAGGGCGTTTCAAACGACTCAAAGCGGCTGAATTTAGAGCCTCCCTCTCTGAGATTGACCGAGAAATCGGACAACTTATATCGAGCGATGAATACAAACAATTTATCGCTGAAAAATCCAACTTCACTCCCCTCTTCAAAGAATATGTAGAGCTCGGGCAAGCCATTCAAATTCATCCTGCACTTTCATTGACGAGTGAATTAGAATCGTTTGAAAACAAATGCGAAAATGCGGAATCGGAAGAAATATTATTGTGCTTATATCGACAACAAACCCATTTTTTAGAAGTAGTACATCAAGGTGACGGAATCGAAAAATTTATAGAGAAGTACGATACGTTAGTGGAGCGACAAAGGCAACGTCAGCGAGAAGTTCGTTTAGGATTTGAATTAATTCGACTGGAACAATCAGCAGATAAAGGACAACAACAAGAAGAGCAAGTTGTAAAAGTATATGAAGAATTGGGAGTACTCCTTACATTAGCTTCTTCCACGCTCAACAAATATCATCTACTTTTAAAAATTATACGTGTTAGCTTACTAACGGCATCGCCATACCGTTTTTTAGCTACCTACCTTGATTACTTACAAACTACATATCAAGAAATGCTTCACTTTCTTCCTGAAGCAAAGCGAAAAATATTTACAGTACTCGCACAATACAGTATTTCCTCCAATAAAGAACAGCGATTAGCATGGCTCGATGCGGCGGAACTGGAAGCTAAACATCAAGAATTACATGATGAACGTCCGGGATTTCGTTTTATTCGTTGCATCATTGAAACCGATGCCGGAAAAATTGATGCGGCTATTAAATGCCTCAACGAAGCAGAGCATCTTATCTATAAAGCTAGTACCCGAAGTTTATCGTCTCGCAATAATTGGATCCGACTGAGTGAATATCGCAGTTTACTTTTTGCATTAAAAGTGTTGCAAGGAGAAATCATTCCAACCGAACGTTTTTTACAATTACAACAATTGGCGGAAGACATGGGCCGACATCGTCAGGAGATTTCCGTTTTACTTTTAGAATGGAAAGGCTTACAACATTTTGTATTTAATGATGTTGAGCAAGCCTACACTTGTTTCGACAGAGCAAAATCGTATCGAAAAAACAAAGGAGAGCAACCCTGGGAAATATTGGACAAATACTTCTGTGCGAAACTGGGTAAATCGAAAAAGAAAAATGAATCAGCGCACTTTGCCTTATTCCTTCAAGAGATGAAAGAGCCTTTTTATTCGAGCGTGATGGGAAAAATGATCGAACTCATCGAATCTAAGAAAACGACCGAGCCGTCTGTGGTGTAGTAAGATTATTTGAGCAGTCGATCTTTTTTTGAAGAAAACTATTTTCAATAATTGACAAGGAATATAATTTGTACTTGCTATCTTTATTCCAAAGAAATAAAAAATGAAAAAAGGAAATAGTTTACCAATCGCAGTTTTTGTTTTACTCACTTTAAATTTTCTTCTTTCAGCTTGTCAATCCAACACTCCTAAAAATGTTCCTGTTATTGGATTCATCGATTATGTAGAAGATGCTACACTGGCACAAGCTCGAACCGGATTTTACGATGCCCTTAAAATTTCAGGATACAGCGAAGACAGCAACACCTTAAAAATAATTTACAGAAATGCACAAGGAGATCAAGCTGTATTATTGCAAGCAGTAGATTATATCATTTCACAACAGCCTATGTTTATTGCTACCAACACTACTTTATCTACCATCAACACAGTGCAACGCAATAAAGAAACTCCAATTTTTATGATGGTAGCTCCTCGACCAGATATTGCTGGTCTGACCAATAAAGCCGGAGAATATCCACCCAACTTATTTGGTGCTTATGAAACCTTAGATTATATTGATACTTCTGCCGCTTTAATTCAACAATTATTTCCTACTACCAAAAAAGTGGGAACTATTTACAGTGCATCCGAATCGCAAAGCATCGACGCATTGAATCGACTCAAAGCAAGTTGCGAAAAAATGGGAATAGAATTAGAAGCGATTCCCGTTACCAATTCATCGGAGACACAACTCATCACTGAATCTTTACTCAGTAAAAACATTGATGTGTTTTTTGCATTGCCCGACAATGTTATTTTTTCTTCCTTTGAAACCGTAGTGAAATCATGCAACGATAAAAACATCCCAATCATTACTAGCGAAGCCGGATTAGTAAGTAGAGGAGCTTTAGCAAGCTTTGGCGCCGACATGTATCAGTGGGGATATCAAGCAGGAGTGCAGGCAGCTCTGTACTTAAAAGAAAAATCCACAAAAAATTTACAACCTCAACTGGTAAACATTCGAAAAAAGGTGATGAATGCCCAAGGAGCCAAACAATTCAATATTGTACCTGACAGCACCTTCACATTACTTTCCCCATAAATTCTTTCGAATAAAAAATAAAATATTATTTTAGCATGATGAACGCAGCCTTCCTACTCACTGCCATTTTACAAGGGCTTGCTTTTGCGGGATTAGGATATGGAATTTATATTTCACTGCGTATCTTCAATATTCCCGACATCACTACCGATGGAAGTTACGCATTAGGTGGAGTGGTCACGGCCATTTGCATTACCTCGGGCATGCATCCACTTTATGCCATGAGCATTGCCGCGGTGGCGGGTGCTCTCGCAGGAATGTGCAGCGGACTCATCCATACTTTACTTAAAGTAAATGCACTGTTGGCTGGAATCTTAGTCATGACCGCATTGTACTCTGTGAACTTAATACTTTTAGGTCGGCCTAATTTACCATTGATCGATACTCCTTCCTTCTTCACTTTAATTCCGTTTGGTTCGGCACTATCCAAATCCATATTTGCTTTACTTGCATTTTTATTATTTATCACAATTCTTCTCCGTTATCTCTTAAAAAGCGACTTCGGAATTGCCATGCGTGCTACGGGAAACAACGAAGCCATGGTACGAGCGATGGGTGTAAACGTTTCGAGCATGAAAGTGATTGGATTATCAATTGCAAATGCGCTCACGGCATTGAGTGGATCGCTCATCACCCAATACCAGGGTTTTGCCGATATCAATATGGGAATTGGAATTGTCATTTCAGGATTGGGTGCGGTGATGATGGGCGAAGCGGTTTTTGGTAAAATAATAAAACGAAATATTTATATTCATTTAATTGCTGTTGCCACGGGATGCATCCTTTTCCGATTAGCTATTGCGGGAGCTTTATCGGCAGGTGTTGATCCCAACTACCTTCGACTCATTACTTCATTAATTGTATTACTCATCATTGCCTTGGCCAGTGCAAAAAAGAAACAAGTGATATGATCCAGTTGCAACATATCAGCAAAACTTTTCATTCGGGAGAAGCGATGGAAGTAAAAGCCATTCAGGCTTTACAATTAAAAATTGAATCGGAAGATTTTATTGTGGTGGTGGGTGCGAATGGTTCCGGAAAATCGACATTATTAAATTTGCTTGCTGGTACTTTTGCTCCCGATGCAGGAAGTCTACTTTTTGATGGAGTTAATGTCAATCATTTACAGGAGCATCAACGAAGCAAATACATTGCACGACTTTTTCAAAATCCATTGATGGGCACAGCGCCTGATTTAAGTATTCTCGAAAATTTTCGTCTTGCCGCATTACGCACCTCGTCAAAAAAATTACATATTGGCATCAACGCCACATTTCGGCAAGGCGTGGCCGATAGTATCCAACGCGTGGGGATGGGATTAGAGAACAAATTGGATACACCCATGGGACAACTCAGCGGCGGACAACGACAAGCGCTTACTCTTCTCATGAGTACCATGGACAATTGCAAAATACTGTTGATGGACGAACCTACGTCCGCCCTCGATCCCCGCTCTTCAATACTCATTATGGAACTCGCCAAAAACATCATTCAAGAAAAAAAGATTTGCGCTTTACTCGTAACACATCGCCTGAAAGATTGCATTCAATTTGGGAACAGAATTCTTTTTATGAAAGAAGGAAGAGTGGAGAATGATGTGAGTGGAGATGAGAAAAGTTTATTGGGTTTAGAAAATTTGTACTCTTGGTTCGAGTGATGGAACACTGATTTATTATGATGGTCATGATTTTTTATGATAAATTTCGTTTAATATAGATCCTAAAATTGAACGCGGATGACACGGATAATTACGATTTGCACGGATTTTTTCTTTGCATGAGGGAAAAACTATTCGCATTTTTCGCATGTCGTGTTCATTCGCATTTCGTGTTCATTCGCATTTCGCGTACCCGATAATTCGTAACCTACTAGAATTTAAGAACCTTCCCCTGCACTTTATCCTGCTCAGTTGTAAGAGAAACAATATAAACTCCACTCGCAATTCCATTCATCGCAACCTCCCCCGTAAAATACCCTCCCGCTATCACATCCACTTTCCTTTCATAAACCACTCTCCCCTCCACATCAAACAACCTTAACACCCCGCTCTTACCTTTTAACTTCGCCGCATTCACATGAATCATATTCCACTCGGGATTATACCAGGCTTGAAAGAACACATCATTATTTTCATCATTTTCGGCGTGGCCTACCGTTAGCGTATCGCACGGACTCCCCACCCATGCGCCCAACTCGTAATCGGGATTGTTGGGCAGACCGTAATAGGTTCGGGCACCACCCAAGTAAAAACTAAACGGTTGAAAATCGCAGGCGAGGCCGAGAGAATCGGGTTGGTTGATGACGCTGAGGTTGGAGTTGTAGGCATTAAATAAATTAGGAGGGTATGGGAAGGAAGAACCAGTGCTATCGTATAAACAACTTATATAAATTTTACCATCTGGTCCTAATTCCATCCCATGGTTCTCTGCAGGAATAGGAAATGAATCAATCAAAATTCTTGAGCTAGATATATTTGTAGCATTCAAATCAAATTGATATAATTTACCAGCTTTGGAATAGACTTCTTGACTAGAATTAACATATAATTTGCTCCCATCTGGTGAAAACACGACGCTAGAGTAAAATTTAGCTGGTATTCCGACATTAGCTTCTAATAATATTTCATTTGAAAATTGACCAGTACATCTATTAAAATCAAACAATCCCAAATAATTTGCCCAACCACATAATGCTAATTTGCTTCCATCTCCATTAAAACTCATGTCACCTGCCCCATTATATTGTTGAAAGCCGACATATTGAATTACTGGCGAATTTATCCCATTGGAATCTACTAAATAAACCCTAAATTCATTATTCGGATTTTGATGCATAACATTCCACCTCCGAGTAATCAACCACCAATCTTTTCCATTGCCATGACGAACAGCAGTAAGCATATCTTGAATCGGATGATCAATATAACGCACATTTTTTTGAACTACCTGCCCAAGTCCGCCTTGCAATTTCATATCAACTATACTATACCATAATCCAGTATCAGGTACATTTACACCTGCAACAAACACGTAAAAAGTACTATCTAAAATTGATTTAGGTAAAATTAACATATCGTGGTACCAGCCAACTCCGGCAACGGTGTCTCCATTAGTTAATTTTAAATTTGATTTATTAAAAAGTGTACCTTTTTTCGTTAAAGCATTAAAATAATTTGTAGAATTTGAAGTTGCCCCATAAAAAATCAAATCACCGTTTACATCAGAAATACTTGCTGTACCACGAAGAAAACCTGTTCCACATTTAAATGTACTTATGGTAGGGTTAAACCTAATACCAGCACTATCGCCAAAACACCAATTATTGTTAGTGTACTGAGCCTTTAAGCCAGTCACATTAAAAATTATTAATGCTATCATTAATTTTACGGTCGTCACATTCATAGCTATTTTACAATACAAAATCCGATAGGTTTACATTTTGAAGTGGCATTTATAATTTCAAAAATATAATAGCCTCCGTTTAATTCCTTTATATCAATTATTCCATCTGAACAATTTCCTGTTGTAACTAAGCGCATACTCATATCATAAATTTGAAATTGAAAATTACTTTTATTAATTTGAAGGTATTCCTTTGTAGGATTTGGCCATAATTTCAATTCATTTAAATCAATTGCTTCTTTTGTAAAATACATTCGACTACTGCTTGCAAAAAAATCCTCTCGCTCTAATCGAAGTTTTCCTCTAGCTATTTTAACTGCTAACCCACCCTCTAAAGTATGTAAACTAGCAATCTCGAGTAACAAACTTGTATCGCTGCTATTAAGGTCACGATTTTCCAGTTCTGCATCTAGGATAGTAGACAATACTTGCTCCAAATAGTTTTGATGGTCATTGGAATCAACAAGATTTTCTAATAATTCATTGGCATTTATCCAATTTTTTAAATTACAAAACTGAAGCACAGAATCATATTTACCAATATTGGAGACAACCAATTCACCATATAAATCTTCATACATTTCGTCATCTTCATAACCAGTACTAATACGACCTGTATCTGCAATTAAATATCTATAGGCAGCATCTTTCCGTAAATATTCAAACTGCTCAGCAAAATCGCCTTCATAACGCGCTGTGTCAGCTGCTACCGGCGCAAACCCAGCACTTCTTGCAGTTGAAGTAGGTCCGAAATTAGAACATTCTCCAATTAAATAGTTGGGTTGATTACCAAAGGGAGTAATATATGACGGATTTACATCACCAAATTTAATTGGAGAAAGGTTGTTATAGAATTTGGGATCTGAATGGTGAAACCAGTTGATGGGTAAAGTTAAAAATCCTTCAACACGATCATTAAGATCATGTACCCACGCATTATCAAGACCACCTCCAGGTACACCTTGAAAACCACCAATAAATGCTGGTGCACCATCTCCCAAACTTATTCCTAAATCGTAGGCGCTCATCAGATTCTCAATCAAAGTTACAAAATCGTTGTTACCTACAAAATTCATTGAGTGTCCTAGGTTAAAGAGGCTATTACACTTAATAACTGGCATACTTGAAGCATCTGCTCTAATTCCAACTAAATCATTTTCCAAATCTACAACATAAGTATCATTAGAAATTAAATTCTCTGAAATTTCACAATCGTTGGCATTCTCAAGCCTAATACCTCTAAACACGTTGGATGGAGTAGAAGATAAATGAAAATAAATATTGTTTCTGTATAATTTTGTGCCTCCTATATTTCCAATATGAATTCCAATTCTTGGTTGATGGTTGGTGTTGGATTCATACCCAATGTCGTTATAATCGATTAAAGCTTTATTGATTTTCAAAATTGGAGTTGCTGATGTTAGTACAATAGCAGCACCTGCAAAATTGTTCGTTAAAGTATTTCGTCCATCTCCAAAAATATTATTCGTAATATGTATTGAGGATTCATTTGTCATATCAAAAATGTCGATCCCTCTATTATAATCAAAGAACTTATTTTCATCATCAATTGTAATTTTGTTTTTTGTGATTCCTTCAATATTTATGCAAGAATTGGTTATTGCATTGCTGGTAGAAGCACCATTATTTGAGCCAAAACTATTTTTCAATATAGTATAGTTTTCTTCTCCAAAGCCATAAATACCATATACGCAATTCGTAAAAAAGTTTGATATAAGGTTCGTGCTTTTTCCTACTACTAATTCACGATCCCAAAAAAGGTTATCACTATTTTGAAATATTGCAGTACCATATGAAGGAATTGATGAAATTCCAGTTGGAATAAAAATATCATCAAAATCATTATTCCAAATTTCTGCTCCACTATTTTGCAATACTATTCCATAAATCGATTTGTTGAAAAAGTTAGTTAGCGTACTGCTGCCAGATTTCCCAATTATAATGTTTTCAACATCATTTAACTCGATTGCAGCGAATTTTTGATCAGCATCATGAGGTGCTAATAATACACCACCATTGCTTGAGAAAGTACACCCATAAATGCTATAGTCATCGTTGCTTTGTAAATTATTTGTGATTTTAAGTGAATATTTATCGATAATTATATCCTTAAAATTATCAAAGAACAAGCAATTTACTAAACTATAATTTGTATTCCTTGCCAAATAAAGTGCTGAGTCCGCATTTTCAATAATACAATCAGTTAATGTTACTCTTGAAGTATTATTTATTCCTTTGTTCTCTGCTCTTATACCTCTCCACATCACAGTAGAACATGTACTAAGTGTGCAATTTACTAAAGTTAAATTCATCCCATTCATTACATTAATCCATGCTCCTTCTCCCATGGATATATCAAAATTTTCTAATGTTAAATCCATTCCATCTAAATTTGGCGTCGAAGAATTCGGATCATCAACATTACTACTAATTCTAAATTCTCCTTCAATAAAGAGCTTTGGCCTATTAATTCCATTACCAACAATAGTAACAGCTTCAAAATCCGGACTACTAGAAGTATAATTTAAGGAACAACCAGGGCAATTACCTGTAGTGATGGCGTCTTCCAAATTACCGGCGTGATTATAATAATCGTATTGTAACGTAATTGGATCAGCAATTCCAATAGGAGCAATTCCAATTTCTGTTGTTGCATTTATACTACAACAATTATGAGTGTTTACAATAATCTCTCGTGTTGCTTGGCAAGTACCATCAAAATCCAATTCTAACGAATACGTTGTTTGCCCCAGTGGAGGAGTAGTAACTAAAGTTTCATCGGTTGAGTTTCCTGTGCCAGGTATCCAAGTCCAATTTGGGGTAATAGTTGTTCCAGTAAATTCAAATTCTGGTATAATTTCAATTTCAGTACCGTAACAAACATTTATTTCATTTCCTAAAGTAAAATTAGAAAAGGGTACTACGATCTCCACACTTTCACTCTTCCAACATTGACCATCTGAAACATAAACTTCATAAGTAGTTGTTTTTTCAGGGGCAACATAAATTGTACTACATAAAGGTGTATTGGAACATAAACTAGATACCATTCCGGAATCTAATAATGAAGGTGTCCAGAGATAAGAATAAGGTAAAGTATTAGAGCCATTGTTAATAACATTAAAATTTGCTACAAGCTGAATTGGTGTAGCGCCAGGACAATAATCCGTACTACTTGGAGTTATTTGCAAATTAGAAATATCATCCTCTTGAACTGTAATATCTATTGGATCACAAGCTGAACATGGAGTAATGGTGAAGACTTGAGAAGGGCTAACACTTCCCGCAAGAATTGGATAAATCCAACGATTGCCTATTACTTCAGGAGTTCCTATTGTTAAAGAACATCCTACGCATGTAGGCAGATCAGATGCTAATGATTGATTGCTTTCTACAACCAACGTAGTGGTACTGCCACTACAAATTACATCATCTGTTAACCGTACATTCCGAATAGAACCTGAATTTCCATTCTGCTGAATAACTAACATTGAGAAAGGTGGCATACTAATGTAGGAAGGATTACTAGTTAACCAAGGGTTGTTATTAATCTCCAATTCTTGTGGTAAATTGGAAGGAGAAGGAATTGCATCGCCAAGAATTACATGAGTATTTAAATTATTTTGGATTAATGAGGCACTTAGATTAATTGGGTCTAACCCCTGATAAATTGATTGTACTCCAATATCGTAGTTGTAACTAGATAAATTTAAAATAATTGTTTTTTGAAAACCATGACCATCTTCAAAAACCCAGCCCATAATATCAACAAAATTAACATTATTACTAAGTATATCGGCATTTGGAAAAGAAAGAGGTGTAGCTTTAATAGCATGTCGAATAGAATTGGCTACTCCATCTAGTGCAGTACCTAATGCCGATTTCTCTGCTTTACGAGTTGCAGCTCCTGTTTGCGGTAGTCCATGGCAAGTAAAACCATTAAACGCAATAGGTGACTCAAAAACATTTCCAAACTTTCCTCCAGCAAGCATTGTGTGTGAAATAATTTTTGTTATTTCTGGAGTCTCTAAATAATTCAAAGCGAGTGAAGCAACTAACAATCCGTGTGCCCATGTACCCGTTCGAATGTCGTTATCATCATCCAAATTGAACTCTGTTATCCAGATTTCTTTAGGAATGAAGTTAGAATTAAATTCTTGAATTTTCAAAAACTCCTTGTTCTGCAATTCTTGAACATGATTAAATGACTGCAATAAAAATTCTTCTATTCCGCTTGGTGCTAGACTGCCACCACATGGTGCATTAGTTGGAGGTAGATTAATGTAATCATGTAAAGTAATTGCATCAATACTATTTGAAGTTTTCAATCGCTCTAAAACTTGATCTAGCCATAGTCTTTTTCTCCCTTTATCATTTTCTTCTGAAATTGCGCCAACAACTGCAATTTTAGTGTTTTGAAATGGAGCGTAAAATTTAATATCATTTGACCATCTCAAAGCTTTATCCATGTAGTCATTTACAGAAGGAAACACGGTTCTATAGTGTTCTTTTTCTAAATAAAATTCATTTCCTAATTCAATATATTCTAGTGGTAAATTACTTTCATTTAAACTGTAAAATGCAGCCATTTCATGGTAAAAAGTTGAAGTTAGCATATTCAGGGCAATAATTGGACGAGCACCCATTTTTTCCAAATTCAATTTGACAAATTCATATCCATTTCCTGTTCTATTCATAGGTAGCAAATAAGAATTTTGGTCATAAAACCAACCCAGAGGTAGATTTTTTTCATCCATCGGATAATTATTTCTCCAATCCGAATAATTACTTAATGTCCCTGCGGGAATTCTCATTAACGTTACATATTTATCACTAATAAATTTCTTGGTATTTATTGAGTTATTATCCCAATCACTTAAATTTTGCCATGATTGTTTGGGAACTCCACTAGTCGTACTCTGAATAATATTACTTCCATTAAATCCAAAAATATCTTCTGGAATTGTTCTTTGTTTCGCTGTAATCAGAGTAGGAATTATTGTTTTTACTGGCTTGTTACTTGCTAAAGTAATTTTTGAATAATTTGAAAGTGTAGTTTTACTCCATAAAGAACCAAGATATGCAGTTCCAAAAATCGTATCTCTACCTTTATCAACCCATTTTGTGCCATTCCATGAAGCAACTGCTAACCCAACAGTATCAAAGATGCCACAACCTAAACTATCCCAATACAATCTTACTTTAACATTAGAAGTACCGGTTACTCTTTTTAAATCCCAATATTGGCAGGTTGAAATATAAGATAAGGTTGTATCAGAACTATCATTTTCATTATGGAATTCATTCTTATAAATAACACTATAAGCATCTGTACTATTTGATGGTGCTGAGATTTCCAAAGGGTAATGATGTCCTTCATCTCCCACCGGAAAAACAAAAGCGCTATTCCCAATTTTCTTTACCGTACCATCAACAAAACTTACGCTACTGGCACCAGTTGTGGTAGCAGTTGCTTTTAATGTAATAATAGTGTCAGTATAAATGATGCCACTGGTGAGTTGTAATAAACTATCGATGGTGATGGGCTGGTTTAATGTTACATGGCCAGTTGTTTTATCTACAATTATTTTATTGAAAACTAAAGTACTAGTACCACCACCAAAAATTTGATCTTCGCTTCCTGTAAATTTAAAGGTTCCACCATTCGTGCTAAATGTAACTGCATTGCCATTTGCAATTACATTACCATTATACGTGTTAACACCGCCACTTGCTGCTTGAATGGGTCCACTTCCCGCGTTGAAATAAACATCCTTATTGTACACATCTCCACTTTGGCTGGCTAATTTAAGAATGGCAGTACCTGTGTTTCCATTGGTAATCGTGGCTACACCATGATAAGTATTCCCTCCTTCCCAAGTATTGGCTAAGGTGTGTCCTGTTTTGGTGAGTGAAGTACTATCACCAAAGATTGTTGATTTAACAACTAGGTTTGGTGCTGTAAAATTTACCTTTCCGCCAAAGGAATTTGAATATACATTAAAAAGAACACTACCACTAGCCGTAATGCTATTTTTACTGGTGGCGGACTGCATAATATTTTTAAACTGAATAGTTCCTGCGCTAATTCCTGTGCTTCCTGTAACTAAACAAGCGCTATCGCCAAGAATTGATGCACCGTAAGTTCCGTTTGCAAAAGTGATTCCGCCATTTCCTGTGCTATTTACATAGATAGTATCATTAAAATAACTGGTATCGCCATAAGCCATTTGAACTGAATAGCCCCCACTATTGTATAAATAGAGCTTTCCGTTAAAGGTATCACCACTCGTTTCACCCATTCTTAAATAAACG
>JANOPQ010000248.1:0-4332 GCA_031421935.1 Bacteroidota bacterium
GCCAAGCTCTGTTGTGGACTAAATCGCATGTGATCGTCCTTGATATGCGGTAAATACTCTTCGTAGCGACTAACGAGGTAAAAGCTAGCTGCGAATAGGTCAAATGGAATAATATATTTAGGATGGGTTCCAAAAAATGCAGGGATGCCTTTCCAATCAAAAACATTGATTTGCTGATCTTCAATACCTTTTTCGAATAAAATTCTAGAGGCAAAAAAGAAAGGTTCGTCCGCCAATTGATGATCACTATAACTCAACTTCGGACCTACATGACTTCGAAACACATCCGCCTTATCGGTGAATGTTATTTCCAATCCCAACAAATTTCGAAGCATGAGGTCGAAAATATATCGGAGTCGGGACGACTTTTTTGCAGTATAAACTAATAATTCGTGGGCCATGTATGGATTGAATGAAGATAGGAAATATTGATGAAATCAAATTTCAAATAGTTCCTTCATCTGCAAAACTATAAAAACTAGCACCTGCAATGATAATATGATCAAGAATTGAGATCTCGAGCAGTTTTCCACCGTCCTTTAATTTTTTAGTGAGCTGCATATCACTTTCGCTGGGTTTAGGATTTGCACTGGGATGATTATGACTGAGAATGATACCTGAAGCGCGCGCTTGTAAAGCTTCGTGGAAAATCATCTTTGGGTCAACAAGTGTCCCACTCACTCCACCTTTGCTGATGGGCCGTATTTCAATGATGGTATTTGCTCTGTTTAATAAAATGATCCAAAATTCTTCGTGTGGAAGATCGCGGAGTAGGGGGTTGAGCAAGTTGACGGCGTCGAGGCTGCATGTAATTTTTTCTTTGCGTCGAGCTTCTGCAAATCGACTTCTCCTCCCTAATTCCAAGGCAGCCACAATCGAAACTGCTTTCACCGGACCAATTCCTTTGATGCGTGACAATTGCTGATAGCCCGATCGACCCATCTCCATTAAATCGTTATTGCAAGCCGAGAGAAGAAGTCGGGCGAGGTCGAGAGCGGTTTGCTTATTTGTACCATTGCGCAATACGATAGCGATTAGTTCTGCATCGCTCAATGTAGATGAACCCGATTGCTGAAGTTTTTCTCTGGGTCGTTCGGCGGGCGCCCATGTTTTAATACTTACTGAAGTCATAAAATAATTTTAGGGAAATCCATAGAAAAATTCCCGCGACAAAGTAATAAAATAAAAACGCCTTCCAGGGTATGGAAGGCGTTTGCAGTCGTTTAAATACGACTATATATTATGCCATAGCATTTACATGCTTCTGGATGCTCGACTTTAAATTCGCCGCTTTATTCTTATGAATAACATTTTTCTTAGCAAGACGATCTAACTGAGCGCTTACTTCAGGAAGCAATTCAACAGCTCTGCTTTTTTCCTTCGTTGTGCGAAGTTCCTTAAGCAAGTTTCTTGTTGTTTTAGCTTGATAGCGATTTCTTACTCTCTTTGAGTCGTTAGAACGGATTCGCTTTTGGGCTGATTTGTGATTTGCCATCTGAATTCAATATTTAGTAATCGTTTTTTTCAAATAATGCTCTCTTTTTACGGAGAGCGGTATGCTTGGTAGCCCGTACGGGAATCGAACCCGTGTTTCCTCCGTGAAAGGGAGATGTCCTAGACCCCTAGACGAACGGGCCGTGGGGTTTGTTTCTTACGAAACGGAGCGCAAAATTAGGTTATTATTTTGAATAGGCAAGCCCAAAACAAAAATAATCTGATCAGATTTCACGATTAATGTCAAATTGCTCTAAATAATCAGCAACGCGACGAATAAATGTTCCCCCTAAACTACCATCAACCACTCTATGGTCATAGCTCATACTCAGGAACATCATGTGTCTAATCGCTATGGCATCACCTTGTGGAGTCTCAATCACAGCAGGCTTCTTTTTAATAGCACCCACCGCCATAATAGCTACTTGAGGTTGGTTGATGATGGGCGTACCCATCACGTTTCCAAAGCTTCCAACATTAGTCAATGTGTACGTACCACCTTGAATTTCATCAGGTTGAAGCTTGTTTGCGCGAGCTCGGGCGGCTAAATCATTCACCGCCTTCGTAATTCCAATTAAATTGAGTCGATCGGCATTTTTGATCACGGGAACAATCAAATTACCACTTGGAAGTGCCGTAGCCATTCCGATATTGATGTTTTTCTTGATAAGAATTTTTGTGCCTTCAACGCTTACATTAATCATTGGAAAATCCTTGATGGCTTTTGCAATGGCTTCAATGAAGATGGGTGTATAGGTAATTTTTTCGTTTTCTCTTTTCTCAAAAGATTTCTTGATGCGCTCTCTCCACATCACTAAGTTGGTCACATCCGCTTCTACATATGAAGTAACGTGCGGTGAAGTATGCTTGCTCATCACCATATGATCGGCGATCAACTTACGCATGCGATCCATCTCCACAATTTCCACGTCTCCAGAGAGCGATGTGCTCGGCTTTTGGCCGTTAGATGGAGCAGAAGTCGAGGGAGCAGAAGCTTGTGCTGCAGCAGGAGCGGAAGCAGGCATTGGAGCAGGGGCACCTCCTTTTTTCTTTAAATCTACAAAGCCTAAAATATCTTTCTTGGTTACTCTTCCTTCCGCACCTGAGCCAGCAATCGTATCTAATTCACCTTGGGAAATTCCTTCGGTGCTTGCAATTGTTCGCACTAATGGAGAATAAAATCGAACGCCATTACTTTGAATCGTTGTAGCCACGGGAGCAGATACAGCTGACATTACAGGAGCAGCAGCCATAACGGGGGCTGGAGCAGAAGCAGGTGCCGGACTTTCCGCTTTTGCCGATCCATTCGAACTTGGGCTTGGAGCCGATCCATCGGTAGAAATAATGGCGATCACCGTTCCCACTTGAACCACATCTCCGTCATTAAACAGTTTCTTTACAAGAATTCCTGCTGCAGTGGAAGGCACCTCAGAATCAACCTTATCGGTAGCAATCTCTAACAAGGTTTCATCGGCTTCCACCATTTCACCTTCATTCTTAAGCCAACGTATAATTGTTGCTTCATGTACACTTTCGCCCATTTTGGGCATTTTAAGTTCTTCCTGCGCCATAATATTATGAGGATTCGGGTTTTACTGGAAATCGCACAAATTTAAGCAATATTACCCTCCATCGGCCTAATTTTACGTTTCAGTAACTAATTAAAATTTTTATACAATAGGATTAATGACAAATCGTCATTACCCTTGCAATGTCAATTTATCCATCCTACTCAAGCCCTATGACCCAACAGGACGAAACCATCCAGCATGCGGTGCAACAGTATCGTAAGCGCTTGTTTGATTTCATCCGTTCACGGGTTAAAGAAAGTGCCGATGCCGAAGATATATTACAAGATGTTTTCTTTGAGCTAACTAATTCGTATCGCGTTTTACAACCTGTTGAGCAAATGGCTGCCTGGCTTTTTCGGGTAGCGCGCAATAAAATTACCGACCGCTACCGAAAGCATAAGCCCGTTTTGTATGATGATTTATACAAAGGATTTAATGAAGAAGGCGAAAATTCGTCTTTCATCGAAGAATTGCTGGGTGCTGGCGAAGATCCCGGATTTTTATCGACAGACAATGAACTCATTCGTGAGGCTTTATTAAAAGCATTGGCTGAGCTTCCCCCTGAGCAAAGAGAAGTTTTTGTTCGACATGAATTAGAGCAGGAAAGCTTTAAAGAAATTTCGGATGATATCGATGTCCCAGTCAATACATTATTATCGAGGAAGCATTATGCGGTGAAGTTTCTAAGAAAAAGACTTACTTCGCTGTATAAAGAATTATTTGATGATTCCATTGAACAAAATAAAAGATAAGAATTATGAATATGAAAGGTGTACTTAAAGTAATTCTGGGCATTGCTCTTCTAGTTGCCATAGTTGGATTCTTAGTTCAATTTCTGTGGAACCATCTGATGCCAGAACTTTTTAATTTGCCTTTCATTACGATATGGCAAGCGTTGGGACTTTTGCTTTTATCTAAAATTTTATTTAGTGGGGGCGGACATCTAAAGAACAAATGGAAAGGTGCGTGGTCTGAGAATATGCGAGGCAAACTAGAATCCATGACACCAGAAGAAAAAGAACGTTGCCGTATGCAATGGGAGAAAAGATGCGGACAGTGGAAGAAAGAGGATTGATGGTACTTTGATTGAACCTACCTACACTAAAGTTGCGGCAGGCAGGCACAGATTAATTAGTCTATCCTTAAAAAGTCATTTTCAGGAAGGAAAGTTCAATAAAATTTGAGTAGTTCATTTTAGTGAGCCAAGATAGTTCTTGATAAAATCGAGACAAAAATAATTTGGGATTATTTTTCCACTTATTCATCA
>JANOPQ010000249.1:0-11954 GCA_031421935.1 Bacteroidota bacterium
CTCCCCACGAAGATATTGTACTTGAGCATGCAAAGCAAGGTGGATTCCCTCCCAATTTTGTAAGTAGAGTCTCCACCATCATTGATCCCACCTCTTCGGAAAATTTCTACTTCCAAAACTCAAAGTTCTTTTTTGTTTCCCATCTTTTATTTGGCGTAGATTTTTTTATTGCTAATAATGAATGAAAAGATTGAATATTTTATGCGCTTCCAATTTCGAATTGAAATCATGAGTTCGTATAGCATTAATGAGTGAAATTTAAAAGCTAATCATAAACACTTTTAATCGCACTGCTTATTGTTTTCCTCGCTCGCTCATAATTCAGATTATATACAAAATGAGATAGGAGGGCTTGCAATTGTTTCCCTTCTTCCATCTACATTCCATTTTGTAAAGTCAAAACCATTCACTAGCTTTGAAATACTATTTAGTACTTCGTTTAGATTCAAAGGTCTTTTAGTAGCATTTAAGGTGAATGTTTTACTTTAGAGAATTCCGATCGAGGTTCGAACCTTGGGATTGAAACTTTGCTATCAAGTTGAACTATTTACATTCATTGATTACCCATCTATCTTAACCCACCTGTTCATGCATTAATGCATGAAAAAAGAGGAAACTAATTTTGAAACAAATGAAAAAATTAACCTTTTTATTTCTACTGATTCTGATGACTTCTTCTTCCTATAGCCAGGTTTTTTTGAATGGAAGTTTTGAAAACAACTTCGTATCCAATTGTTTGATTAATAACATTACGAATGCGCAATTTGACTCTGTGATGAGTAATGTTAGGGGAATTGGATCCATCGAAACGATTGATATCATCTATGATACGGACTGCCCGCTTTTTGAGGCTGCTCAAGATGGGAATTATTTTGTTTCGGTTGAAAACAATAGCCTTGATTCCAATTTATTCACCGCTTTATCTCTTGCAATAGCAGATACTCTTTTTATTGGAAATTTTTATCAATTTAGTTTCTATGACAAAGCATTTATTTACCTCTGCGATTCAGTGCAAATTGGAGTGTCAAATACAGACAGCACCTTCGGTTCTTTAATTTATACTTCTCCCTTAATTGACACGGTTTGGACGGAAAGGATTGTCCAGTTTACATCGCCTATAACAGCAAATTATATCACAGTCAAAATGGGATCATTATTCTCAGGAGCCTTTGTGGATCATTTTGGAACAAGTAGTTTAAGTAGTGTTCACAGTCAAATAGGATTAAAAGAAGCCACTTTGTTTCCAAATCCATTTTCGAGTCAACTCATTTGTACAACTTCTTTTGCTGAACAGGCAGAGATCACCTTTTTTGATTTTTTTGGTAGACTCCTTTTAAAGCAAACTTTTTACGATTCGATCCATTTGAACACGGAAGACTTTGAATCTGGAATTTATTTTTACCAAGTAAGAATAAAATCTCATGTTATCAAAGCAGGAAAACTAATTAAACCGTAAAACACTTTATACAAATGAGAAAATAATTTGCCCATAGATTATCAATAAAATTTCGCCTCACTCTACTCCTGTTTAGTTTAGGATCTTCAAGATTTGCTAAGTAGGATGTACTCCAGATAAAAGATCAACTCCAAATTAAATGCTCTCCATTGGCCATGATGGATGTGTCACACAACATTTTCATTTTCGTACAAAGCACGACCACGGCTATGGATTTTCTCCGACTCAATTATCTTCCCTTCTCCCTCCCGATAGCTATCGGGACCACACATCTCCCGCTTAGCCATTGTAAAAGTAAAAGTAGCACCTTGGTTTAATGAAGAGGTGACAGATAATTGTCCGCCTTCCTTTTCAATCATTTTTTTGGCGACGGCTAAACCGGCTCCGGTGCTTTCAAAAGTGTCGCGGGCATCAATGGTTTGGAAAATGACAAATATTTTTTCGTGATACTTTTCTTCGATGCCCATGCCATTGTCGGTGACATTAAATTCCCAATGGTCATTTTTTTCTTCACATGAAATTTCTATTTCGGGTTGAGGATTGTTGTTGAATTTAATGGCATTTTCTATTAATGACTCCAACACCGATTTCAATACAAACTCATCCCCTACTAGTGTGGGCATGTTACTGGAGATATTTATTCTGTAGTTTTTCTTGATGGTTTGATTTTGTATAACTTGGTCTAATAGCTGTGCCGTATTGATCACAGTTAGCATGGAAGGTCGTCTATCCACCTTTGAATAGTTTAGCAAAGCATCTAATAACAACTCCATGCGTTGCACCCGATTTTTAATGGTGGAGAGGTTCTTCTTTGAATCCTCATTCATTACCTCCCGTAAATCCATCTCTAAAAAATCGGTTAAGGTGCCAATGGCCCTCAACGGTGCCTTTAAATCATGCGAAGCGACGGAGGCGAATTTGATCAATTCTTTATTCGATTTCTCTAAACTATGGGTATAGGTTTGCAAGAGCTCGTTGGAGACAGTAAGTTCTTTATTTTTATCTTCTAATGCTCGCTTTGATTTTTCAAGTCGTTGAATCAAGATGTTTTTTCCGCTTTGCAAATAACTTCCCTGACTCGCGATCAAGTAAAATGAAAAAAGTGCATTCACAATAAAATCCTGGTTTATGAGCTCCACATCCTCCTTAAACATTGCAAAGGATGTTAAATCGGTAAAACTTGAGATTAAATAAAAATAAATTGCATTGGCCGCAAACAACAGCGTAAATGTCCTACCACCCTTATTGCTGAGCATCAAGTAGGCATAAAGTATAATGACACCGTGGAAAAGGAGTCCGCCTGTGCGAATACCACCGCATGAGTAGGCAACAAAATGGAGTAAGGCAAACGATGAACCCAAGAGAATTTTATAAGCAAGAATCAAACGATTAATGGAAGCAATGAAAAAGTAGTTCGTCACCATGATTGCCGCCAAGGAAAGGATGATCCAAGGCAAGACCCCCGCATTAGGAATGGTAGCTAGCATTTTGAATGCGGCTGCCAAACATACGATTGTACCAGAAAGTGAAAAGATTCTAAAAAGCACAAAACGTTGTTTATCGACGACATCCTCATAAGGAATGGCATCCAATACATGGTTTCGAGAAAATATAGAAATTATTGGGTTCATAGTGGGCTTAGTAAAAATAGTATACGAAGTAAAAAAGAAAGGGTTGCAAAATCATTAATATAGATACATAATTTTAAGAAAATAAAGCCGTAGTAAACATAAAGTTCCAGTTTAAACCTGCCTGCAGCAGGCAGGCACTAGAGGTCACAAGAGGGCACAAGCGTACACAAAAGAACTTCTGGTTTTATAAAGGATATACATAAATCCGGAACTATCGTTTTTATCCGTGTCATCCGTGTTCTCCTTTAGCATGAGTCGAAGGTAAAATTTTATCGATAATAAAAGCAATCATTCTGCAGTACTGCGGGATTTGTTGTCAATCATTGTAATATTGTAAAATCAATTCTTAGGTTTGTTATCAAAGCTCAAAACAATCCAATAGATCTCCTCGAGACTAACTCCCATCTAATCGCGAAGCCTCGCGACCAACATCTAACATCTAACATCCAACCATGATTCCCGTCCATGACTTAGAAGAACACGAAAAAAAGGAAATCAAGATGATTGAGTTGGACACTGCACTCAAGAACGACGCAACCGAGCCACATCGCCATCATTATTTCGAATGCTTCGTGTTTTTAAAAGGTGTCGGAACGCATATTGTCGATTTTGTAGAGTTTCCCATCGAGTCGAATTCTATTCATATTGTCACACCCGGCCAAGTACATAAAGTAAAACGCCAATTAAATTCGACGGGCTTCGTATTTCTTTTCGATATATTGCATTTCGATCAGCACAAATCCATCGAGCAATTATTATTTGACCATACTTGCTTCGACGTAAACGAGTTTTCGCCTTGCTATCATTTTGATGCGGCTTTTGGAGAAGAGTTGAAATACATCAGCTCACAAGCTTGGAAAGAAGTGAATTCAAAAAGCCCGCTGAAAAATCAAATTGTATTGAACCAATTAACCTTGCTCCTGCTCTATTGTTTGCGTTTGCGAGGGATAACATCAACCGAAGGTCGAGGGAAGCACACAGGGCTTTATTCGGCGTTTAGAAGGCTCATGCATAACGAATATAAATCCCTAAAAAAGGTGAAAGACTATGCCGCCTCACTCAACGTGACCGAAAAATACTTAAACGATGAAGTGATGCAGAAATGTGGTGAGACGGTGAGTGCGGTCATTAACCGACATATCATTCTCGAAGCAAAGCGATTATTGAATACCGGAGTATCGGCAAAAGAAGTGGGCTATGAGTTAAACTTTACAGATCCGGCCCATTTCAGTAAGTTCTTTAAAGCGCAAACGGGCTATTCTCCCAGCGAATTCAAGAATATACATGATTAAGTCGGAATTATACATGGTAGCATCTTGGTAGATGGTCTACTTTTGTTAAATCAAATTCTAAGATCATGAAAAAATTTAAACTTGTTGTTACTATTTCTTTCCTCTCTCTTGCACTCCACTCTCACGCACAATTTTGGTATCCAGTCACGAGTGGCACCTCAGAAAATTTAAATACGATTCATTTTCCATCTCCATCGGTGGGATACATCGGTGGCGATGATAGTTTGCTTTTGAAAACTACGGATGGAGGTTTGACATGGAATCCGATTAATCCAGCGGGAATAAACTTCTTGAGTTGGAATTCAGATATCTTAAATCTCCAATTCCTTACCGATTCTATAGGTTACTTGACTATGGGTCCTTATGCGACTAGTTACAAAACTATAGATGGAGGATTGAACTGGACAGCGAATGCTTTAGTTGGAAATAATTGCTTTAACCAGGGAATGTTTTTCTTTGATCCGAACAATGGTTTTATAGGCGGTTCTGGCTGCTTTCAAGGAGAATTAATTGAGCGATTATCCAATGGAGTTTGGTCATCGGCAAACATGAACAGTTCATCCTGGGATTCACAAAACATGATAGTAGATATCGATTTTTACAATACACTGCATGGATTGGCGGCTAGTAAAAGTGGGCTTATTTTCCGGACAATAGATGGTGGTCTCAATTGGGATAGCATCCCATCTAATCCAGCGATGCATCCCATCACCTCTGTCTTAATGATTAACGATACCTTGGCTTATGCAGGATACAAAGCGTTAGGCGTTGGGTTTGGATTATACATTTCAACTGATGGTGGATTATCATGGAATTTTGATGGCAACTCTGCTACTTTTTTCTACCCTGACTTTTTAACCTTACACCAATCTGGCAATGGTGAAATATTTTCAGGTGGCGTTTCTCAAGGATCACAAGGATTAATTTTTAGAAGTCCAGGCGATATGGTTACATGGAACTTCGATGTGGTCGATCAACAAATCAATGATATCTCCTCTTATAATGATTCAACAGTATTTGCGGTGGGCGATAGTGGGTATATTGTTGTCAATAAAATATTGACGGGATTAAATCCAATTCATGAATCGACTTCATTCGTTCCTCTTCTGTTATCTCCAAATCCAGCGCAACAATATTTCAACATTATATTTCCAGAAAATGTGAATTCTGCTGAAATAAGTATTCGAGTTATTTCTGTGTTGGGAGAGATGGTTTTATTGCAAAAGAATGTGAGTGTAATTGATATTCGAAATTTATCTGCAGGTGTTTACTTGGTAGAGGCTTTGGGAGATGGATTTGTGGGGAGAGGGAAATTGATGGTTGATTAGATCTAGAAGCCCTTCGTTTGGTGCTAAATTTAACACTGGAGGCACTAGAGGTCACTTGAGTGCACAAGAGAAATTGGATTTTTCTATAGCCCCTCGCCTTTGGAGAGGGTCGCGATGCTTCGCGAGGGGAGAGGCTAGAATATAAATGTGGTAGTAATCTGTTTTCATTATGAGCAATAAGTATTTATTGATTAAACTTTAATTTTAACGCAAACTTAAGAGGCACTAAAGAACACAAAAGATCACTAAAGGAATCGAATATTCTTTGGTGCACTCAAGTGGCCTCTAGTGTCTTTAGTGTTTAAAAGTTCAATATTATAACAGAGAATAATATATTCTGAAATCTTCTAGTAGCTAGAAGCTAGCAGCTCAAACATTTTCCGAAACGAAAATTACTTATTCTTGAAAAATATCCTTTAGCGAATCCTCAAAGCATCTCATACACTCCATAGCTCAACACAATTAAGCCAATCACGGTAAAGCCATATAAAAATAAATCGAAGTTATGGTCGCTATGAAACAATATTACTGTCATAATAAATCCAAATAGCATAATAAATGCTCCTGAAACCATTATTATTACCGCCCTACTCTTGCGTTTTTTGTAGATAATCAATTTTAATTTGCAAAGTGATTCTGCTACTAATACTTCATCCAGTCCTTCGTTTTTCAAGATATTTTGAATGGTAGCAACAGGATATCCTTCTCTGTGCAATTTCAAAACTTTGTTCCAATAAAGAGTCGCGTTGGGTTCCATTTTATTTTTTTGATGGATAAAGATGTAAATTAGTTAAGCCATTTTCTATGATAAAAATCAGTGGCTCGCTGAATAAGAAATCATTTTCCTATTGAGACATTTTTTTACTTTGCATTGCTGAATGCAATTTATAGAGCTCATTATTATGACAATGAAGAAAACATCCAAAAATCCTCTAGCAGCTTGAAGCTAGAAGCTAGAAGCTAGTAGCTAGAATAATATCCGAAGCATAATTATTTTTATACATGAAAATCAATTTTCAAGTTGCTTTTACCCCAACGTATAATACTCAGGCTTCTCAATATCGAAAACTCTAATCACTCCTACTGAAATTAAATTAACCAAGATCCGTTGCGCTCGCCATCGTGAAATATTAACGAGCTTGCAATATTCTTTCAGTGTGATGCGAGGATTTTCATTTAGATAATCCAACAGGGCTTTTTCCTTGCTGGTAAATTCAACGACAGTATGATTCGTCGAACTTTTTCTTTTTAATACTTCAACCACCACTTTGCTGGCGAGGAGGCTTTGATCTTTTTGTCGGACATACACCCATTTCTTTCCTTCCTCATCAATAGCATAAAAGGGCTTGTCCTTTCCTTCAGGCACTAGAACTTCCAAAACGATCTTGCCCTTCAAATTCCATTCGTGAATATGGAGATCGATGCTTGGATGACATAATGTACTTGCTGCCTTCTCGAGCATGAACTTTTCTTCCTCGGCCTTTATACCGCTGATGCTACCATCGTCGCGTACACCCACTAACAATGTTCCTCCATGATGATTTGCAAAAGAGACCATCGTTTTAGCGATGCGATGCGCATTACTGATTTCTTTCTTGAAATCGAGCATATCGCCTTCGCCTTGATCAATGATATTCTGTATGCGTTTCACTTTACAAGTATATAAAATTCAATTTAGAATCATGTTGAAACTTGGTAAACTACATAATATTTAAAAGAGATTTCAATAGAAAATTTAAATTTTATTTCATCAATTCACTCTTATGGCTCCCTCTCCTTGGAGAGGGCTAGGGAGAGGCTTGAACTATAATTTTGCTATAATCTGTATTCAATCGAGTAATAACTTTATCAACGAAATTTTTCTCGCATAGGCGGGCGCAAAGTTTTGACGCCGGAAATTTTCTCCTGATGAACTAATTTGCAAAGCGACCTTAAAGTTTTACTCTGGACAGCAAAAATTAAATTTAGACAATTCGATTGCAGTATAAAAAAAACGCAGACCATATGATCTGCGTTTTCGTTACTAATTTGAAGTAATACTTATTTAAAATTAATTTTCAATTCCTTTATAATTTGTGCTGCTGGTGTACAGAATCCAAGTCCTTCCAATCCTTTTCCAGAAATTTTTGCGTTTACTACTCCAATGAAAGTACCATCTCTTTTTAAGAGTGAGCCGCCGCTGTTACCTGGATTTACACTCACATCGGTTTGAATCAATTCTACACCTCCAACTTCCTTACGTGTAGCTGAAATAATTCCTTTGCTTACGGTTTGTCCTAACTCAACAGAGGCGGGTGTTCCAATTGCAAATACTTCATCAGCTACTTCAAAGTCGGGATTCAATGTAACGTTAAATGCATACTTACACGTTTTCTTTACTTTCAAGAGTGCTAAATCAGCTAATTCACTGGAACGTACAATTACTGCAACTGCGGTATCACCATCTTTAAAAGCAACTTTGAGCGTACTATCTACACCTGCTACTACATGGAAACTGGTGACGATGTATCCATCTGTGCTTACTACGCATCCACTACCATGCCCTTTGTTCGTTAAAATAACCGTGGTGGCTTCTACTCCACTTTTCATGTCAGTAACTAATTTACCTCTTGGTATATTCAATGTTTCTAATGCAATGGCTGGATTTATATCCGAAGACTTCAAAAAATCTTTGGCTTTTGGATCCGCTAAGACATCATAAAACGAATTGGAAATAGCATCCTGCACTGCTGATTGAATCACATTCAATTGTTGATTGGACGATTGTCCTCCTGAAGAATACGTGCAGAACTCACCCGATTTAGCTGTACTGGTCTTCTTGAATTTTACTTGATCATACTTATCTAAAAATTCCCAATCGATGGTAGCAAGACAAATCAAACTACGATTATAGGAACCCTTATAGGATACTACCTGAGTAAATTTCATTTTACTTACGCTAGCGTTCACATAGGTATTATTCATTTTGCTTTTCAAAATAACTCCCGATGTATCAATATATCCTGCATCATACAACGCAGCGTTAAGTGCATTTGAAAAAATGGAATTATCGACAGCAATGTCTTCTTCGTACTTCTCAGTATCACCTTTCTTACTGTTCTTACCTTTTTTGAAACGTTTGTAATCTATTTTCTCAATGGTAAAGTCTTCCTTTTTTACATCAAACTTCACATTTTTTAACACCATATACTTCTGCGTAGAATCTTTACTATTCACTTTACGATCTACTTCAAGATTCATCGATTTAGCATAATCAAAAGCTTTAGGAAAGCGATCTAAGAGTGGAGTAAAAATAAAAAGAGCCATAAAAGGAACAAATGACAAAATCTTTAATGGTGATCTTTTACTTTGACGATGCACAGCATAAACTGGCTTGTATCCAGGTCTTTCCACCTTTATTTGCTTTGGATAGAAATCCCGTTGCATTCTGGATTTCACAACCGTTCCTGATCCTTGTTTCACATCATTAACGTAAACAGAGGATTCACTAGAACCGGTGTAAACTTGGACTTTTTGGAACTTCCCATTTAAAATAGAAGCGCATCCATTTGACATAAATATAATGGATACTATGAGCAAATAACTAATTGCCTTTTTAAACATAATAATTGAGGTAAGATAATTTGTTTTAAAGAATTCTCTCTTGTAGAGGATTTAAAAGTAAGAAATATGAGCAACCTAGCTGCCAAATAAAAATAAATACAAGTCTTTAATATTCAATAAATTAAAAAACTAAATACCCAGTTTTTATCCAAAAAAAACTTAAGCTACCAAGATTCCACTTATATATGTCAAGAATCAACCTCAATATTTAACAATGAATATTGAGAAAATCAATTCGCAATAATAGTATCGAAGCTGGCAGTATAAGTAGCAAATATTCCTCTTCCTCCGGTTATATTCGACTTTACGTTGGATGGAACAGCGAACGGACTTCCATTACTGGACACTTGATTTTCGGCATCTCTCCAGAATTCATATGTTGCAAAATCGATAGTGCAAAATTTCACAACAATGGTATCTCCCTTCTTATAATAATCTGCTTCTTCGTTATTATCTTCTTCTGCTTCTGAGTTCTGAATGGATCCGCGATTGTAGGGAAAGTTAAACGATCTTCCATTGATAAATCGATCTTCAAAAATAGATCCTAGAGGAGCGATGAAAAAATCATCCTTGTTTAATCGTTTAGCAAACCATCGGTATGCATTCCCTAACGTATCGGGATCCGATAATCGAGCCCAAGCCCATCCAAGGCTATCCAAATCTTCCTGCACCTTAAACCAAGTACTGTCAAGTGGAATGGGCATGGGTAACTTTGCAATAGAACTTAATTGCTCACCTGCTGCAGTAATAATATTCAACGAATAAGTTGTACCTGGAGTACCAATCATGGTCGGAAGAAAAGTTATGGAATCAAGTGCAACGTAAAAGCCACCTAAAGAAACTCCATTAATGGAAGTATCTAACTCTGTTAATTGAACAGTATCTATTCCATCGCTGATATAAACCATTGCACCTCGCACTGGTAAATTATTGATGGTATTTTGTCCGATGGGATCAAAATACGGTTCAGTTTTACTGAGAATCACATAGGGAGGCAAGCCATTTTCAACATACCCTTCCACCACAACTTTTTGGTCGATGGGCGGTAAATCCAACTCAATGTTTTTTTCGCATGAACTCATCATGGCGACGCTTGCTAATATTAAAATTAGATACTTCTTCATCTTTAAAATTTAAAATTGTATGTAACTGATGGAATCACACTGAACAGTGATACCTGTTTTGCTTGCACTTGTTGATTTCCATCCTGACTATTTCCTTGCACATCAAAATAAATGAAATATGGATTTTGTCGACCATAGAAATTATAAACGGCAAACACCCATTCCGTCTCGTAATTCCTCTGCTTCTGGCTACGTAAGGTTGCAGAAATATCCAATCGATGAAAAGCTTTCTGCCTGTAATCATTTCGCTTATCGAATCCGCTTAAGATGTAAAAATTATTATTCACTCCTACCTGACCATTTTGATCAATGTTAACTGGAGGTCCGGCCGACATAAAATACCTTTCGGCAGGTAACGTCAAGGCATCACCTGTAGCATACACCCACGTTAATCCGAAAGTCCATTTTTTATTGTGATCATACACCACTACTAAAGAGGCATCGTGACGTCGATCGTATTTAGCAGAAAATTCTCTGCCTTGATTTAAGTCGGGGAATTTTCTTTTGGTGTATGATAATGTATATCCAATCCAACCATTCAATTTTCCCATCGACTTCTTCACAAAAAATTCGGCGCCATAACTCCACCCCTTACCGAAAACAAAGTTATTATCTGGATTATTTCGAACATCACCATCTGGAGTTGCGCCTTCTTCGTAGTCGATTTGATTCTTCATTTCCTTGTAATACACTTCCACCGAAGTTTCATACATATTATCCTTAAGATTTTTAAAATACCCTAATGAATATTGAGTTCCGAACTGAGGTTTAACTTTATCGGTACTGGGCACCCATACATCAGTAGGCAAACTCACCGAACCAAAAGAAGCGATGTGGATATACTGATAATTTTGTGTGAAGGATGCTTTTACAGAAGAAGATTTATTCAACTCATAGCGCATACTAAATCGAGGTTCTGCATTCAGATAATCCGCTACTTTTCTTCCTTGAGCATAATCAATCGTATCCAAAAATTTTCCTGGAAAAGATGGATCTTCTACATAGCGAGAAAAAGGTCCAACATGGGCAAAATACGAAGCTCTTACTCCTGCATTCACTCTAAATTTTTCTGTCACATCCCATTCATCATTCAAATACAACGCAGCATCGTGGGCATAAAATCGAGTAACTTCGCCTAAATCAAAAACGACATCGCCAGAGCGTGCATAAGCATTGGTAGGTGTAAAGCGATGATAAATATAATTTCCTCCGAACTTTACATTATGTAAGATGTTCGGAAACCAATTCAAATCAATCTTAGCATTGTAATCGCGAATGCCCGAAAATATTTTAAAATCAAATTCCTGCTGCGACGCACCAAATTCAAATTTATAATCGTTAAAGATCAATGAGGTATTCATAAACAATTGATCATTGAAAAGATGATTCCATCGTAATGATGTGGTTGCATTTCCCCAGGGAATTTGATTTTAAAATATTTTCGGGCATTCGCGATTACAATGCTAAGATTGATTTGAATTGGTTTCCGAACATCTTACATAATGTAAAGTTCGGAGGAA
>JANOPQ010000250.1:0-8641 GCA_031421935.1 Bacteroidota bacterium
AGTGAAAAAGTCTAGAAATGAATTAGGGCAGCCCCGAAAGACTACCCTAAAGGAACTAGCTTAAAGCTGTTCTGATAGATCAAAAGTAATAAAAAAATATCAAATTTGATTTGGAATTTAACACAGAATCTTTGCGAGAAAAAATAGCGTTAAACTTTTTCGCCCGATATGCATTACGCCTTCGAGAGGTTTCAATTTGTTGGGAGGAGCAGGAATAGGACTTTAATTTGTTAAAGCCGAAAAAAAAGAGCTAAAGAAATGGATTCTTCAGCTCTTTTTAATTATTATATTTCTTTAATTACATCTTAATAAATTTCACCAGTGCTGGACGTTCACCTAAAATAGTAATATGATAAATTCCATTTGACAAATCAGAAACCGGAATTTCCAATTTTTGTGTGTTGATGTTTGTGATCGTTTTAACAATTCGCCCCGTAATATCTGAAATTTGAATACGATCAATTTCTTGGAAATTCCTGTTTTCTAAAGTAAGAACATCACGAGTGGGATTTGGATAAACTAAATAGTAAAGTTGATTTCCATTTTCAGCAATTCCACTGCAATTCACTACCAGTACATCTGTAATGGGTGAAGTAAGACTACAAACACCATCACTCACCTGTACCGTATAATCGCCGGTACTATCAACTACTAATGAATCGGCCGTTGCACCAGTAAGTAATACACCGTCTTTGTACCATTGGTAAACCCAATTAGTGCCTGTGAAAGCGTACAAGGTAACCGAAGATCCAATGCAAAAAGATGTTGGTCCACCCGGTGCAATATAGGCATCCGGTGAAGTACTAACGGTTAGTGGTAACGAATTTACTGGACTCCACATAGGAGGACGGCTAGAAAATACACGAATTAAATAATCACTACCATCGGTTAAACCGTTAGGAACATTAATTTGAACTGCAGTCGTTCCAGTAGCGTTTACAGATCCTAAGGTGGTAGGGAAAGAAAAATCACCAAACTCATCCGACAATTCTATTCGAAACTGATTTCCTAAATTCCAAGTTCCAATGGCATTGATGGCAAGCGTATAACTATTGTCGGTGCATAATGTGTAAGAAGGCAAACTTAATTGCATATCGTTGTTACGAACGAGGATGTTCGATAATCCATCTCCTACCGCTAAAGCTTTTGTACCTGATAAAATATCAATATCTTGAATAGGATCTTTATTGGGATTAATTTCACGGCTCCATGCTGCACCACCGCTAGCAGTACGATAAATTTCAGTACCAGATGTAAACCATCCATTTTGTGGATCAGTAAATTTGATGCATCCGATGTATTCATTGCTGGAGGGCTGAGCATCCAAGGTCCAGTTCGTTCCGCCATCTGTAGTGGAGTAAACTTCGCCAATAAATGTTCCAACCCATCCATTCATAGAATTACGAAAATACATGGCTGTACATTCAAATGCACTTCCGTTGTTAACCAAATTCCACGAAAGACCGTTGTCATACGTGGTAATTAAATAAGGCTGATCCGTAGCAATTATGATGGTGTCAGTACCAAAACATTGAATTTCTCTGAAGTTATATCCGATGCCAGAAAAAGAAGTGGGTGTATCGATCCAGGTATCTCCATTATTGATTGAATATGCGAGTTTACCATCGGCACCACAAATATAAATTTTACCTCCACCAGCAGGTGCAATGCCATAGAGGCTTTCACCGATGCCGCTGAAAATAAAGTTCCAGTTTGCGCCTCCATCCGTAGTTTTTACAATAGTTCCGTTGGTGCCAATCGCAAGACCAGTAGTTGTATTTACAAAATGGATGTCGTATAAATCTTCTCCACCTGCATTGCTGTTTTGAGTTGTCCAAGTAGTTCCGGCATTTGATGTTGTTAAAATGGTTCCTCCAAATCCTGCAGCAAATGCAGTTGTTGTATTTACTGTTTTTACCGCTTGAAGTGGGTATTCCGCAATTCGACTAGAAAGATCTGTCCAATTCGTTCCAGTATTATTTGTTTTCTCAATGGTACCGAATGAACCGCCAATGAAATAGTTTGAACCGGTATTTGCTATGACTGCATTCACATTAAACCAAGTAAAAGTAGAATAGGGCGCCCAAGTTTGTCCTCCATCAATGGTTGAATAGACATTTCCATACTCACAACCTGCAATTCCTTTTAAACCATTTCCAAAATCAAGTGATAGTAAATTTGCGCCATTTAATTGTCCGGGATTTGTTACAGGAGAAAAATTAGTTCCTCCATTGCTACTAATGAATATTGAATTTGAAGAAGCTAAATAGATATCATTATTCGTAGGCATACTCACATCCACTAAATCATCTCCAGAACCGAGTGTCAATGTAGACCATGAGTTACCATAGTCAGTAGTTTTCATCACCAATCCATTTGTGCCTGCCAAAATTCCATTTCCACTTGGCATTACATGAATATCATTGATGTCACCAAGTGTACTATTTAATACAATGGTCCATAAAGCACCTTTGTTGATGGTTCTGTAAAGTTTAGAAGAACTTGTTCCGTTAGTTAAGGCGATGAGTCCACTGTCTCTGTTGTATATGTGCAAAGCGGAGATAATAAAATTGGGAAAACGATAATTTACGTTCCAAGTTAGTCCGCTATTCGTTGTGGTATACAAATCACTTCCGGCACCACAATATCCATAGAGACTATCAGGAAATTGAATTTCATTAATTCCTAAAGAAGTATTTACATACTGCGGAGTCCATGTTGTTCCACCATCCGTTGTTTTGATAACGGCTCCTTTTTCACCAGCCGCCCAACCAGTAGAAGAATTCAGAAAGCTAAATTTTAGAATTTTATTTCCTTGTGGATTAGGATGTTGCCACGACCATTGTGCTGAAGTTGAAAAACTCAATATCAAGAAAAAAGATAGAAGAGTAAGGGTAGATGCTTTCATATTGCTTTAATTTTATGATATTTAAACGAAAGAGAAATTAAAATGTTAGAGTCAATTTTGATAAATTATTTATAATGAGACGCTAAGAAATAAAAAACAAAAAACACCAAAAAAAGTAAATAGAATAGGTTTGCATTTTGGTTCTATTATTGAGCATAAAACCATCAAAAAAAATGTACTATTACTGCTCTGACGACTTCGATCTCTTTGTAAGTTCATCTCTGATTTTGGAAGCGGTTTCATAGGCTTCTTCATCAATCGCTCTCATCAAAGATTCCTTCAATTCTTCAGTACTTAAATTTCCGTAGGAATTTTCATTGCTAGCGGCTTTTTTAGAGCTGCTTTTCTTTGGGATGCTTTTTGGTTTTATATCTTCGGTACTTTCTCCTTCATCGAGCACAACTCCTGCAGAAGCGAGAATAAATTCATAGGTATAAATAGGGCAATTAAATCGAACCGCCATAGCAATGGCGTCTGAAGTACGTGCATCAATTTCTCTTACATCCCCATTTTCATTATTGCAGATTAACTTAGCATAGAAAATACCTTCTTTCAAATTATAGACAATCACTTCATCGATTTTGATTCCATATTCATCCGAAAAATTCTTAAAGAGATCATGTGTAAGTGGGCGAGAAGGTTGCATGTTTTCCAATTCTACAGCAATAGCCTGCGCCTCGTAGCCCCCTATAATAATGGGTAATCTTCTCTTTCCATCTGTTTCGCCGAGTATTAAAGCATAAGCACCACTCTGCGTTTGACTATACGAAAGTCCAATAATCTCCAGTTTAATCTTTTTCATATTCAGCTATGTGAAGGTAATAAAAAAAATTAAGCGTGGGTTGCTTTGAACTCTTTTACGGCCGCGATTAATTTAGGAACCACTTCAAAGGCATCTCCAACAATTCCATAATCGGCAGCTTTAAAGAAAGGTGCTTCCGGATCTTTATTAATTACGACTATTACTTTGGATGAACTCACCCCAGCTAAATGCTGGATCGCTCCAGAAATGCCAATAGCGATGTATAAATTGGGACTAACGGCAATTCCGGTTTGTCCGACGTGTTCGCTGTGCGGACGCCAATGCGCATCACTTACAGGCTTAGAGCAAGCAGTAGCAGCACCTAACAAATCGGCTAACTCTTCTATCATTCCCCAGTTCTCCGGACCTTTTAATCCACGACCGGCAGAAACTACAATCTCCGCTTCAGGTAAAGAAACTTTATCGGCGGCCTGAATAATTTCCTTTACGATGGTACGAAAGTCGGTGTCTTTCACAGCAGGGGCAAATGCTTCAACCACGGCAGACTGTGCATTTTCGGCAATCGGAAAAGAATTAGGATTTATAGCAATTACCTTGTTGGCAGCACTCATGCTCACATCAGCAAAAGCCTTTCCTGAAAAAGCTCCTTTACGAATGGTAAAAGCACCATCGTTGGTTGGTAAACTGATAGCGCCATCAACATAAGCAGCTTGTAATTTCACTGCTAAACGTGGTGCTAGTGCTTTACCAGAGAAAGTCGCTGATAAAACCACTACATCTGAAGAAAGAGATTTAGCCGCCTCTGCTATCACTGAAGCATAAGCTTGGTTGACGAAACTATGCATCTGAGCTGTATTCACAGTCAAGATTTTCTTGATGCCGTATTTAGCTAGCTTTTCTAATTCTTCATTCGAAACTTCTCCAATAGAAATGGCATAAGCATCGGTGTTCAACATACTCGCAACGGAGTAGGCGTAGGATGCAGCTTCAAAACTCGACTTCTTTAATTTCCCTTTACTGTTTTCGGCGTATATAAGTACTGACATGTTCTTTTGTTTTCTGGATTAAATTAAATAGCCTTTGCTTCTGAATGGAGTAAATCGACGAGTTTGTTTACCTCATCGGCATTCACCAATTTCACCTGTCCACGAGCTTCTGGCTTTTCGAACTTGATGATGTTTTGCAAATTTGGAACTTCTACAGGTTCCACCACTGTTAATGGTTTAGTACGAGCACTCATAATTCCTCTCATGTTTGGAATTCGGGGCTCTGACATTCCTTCAGATGCACTCGCAATGAGAGGAAGAGGACAAGAAATCACTTCTTTTCCACCTTCAATTTCTCTTTCTAATGTTGCTGTTCCACCGTCAACCAGTAGAGATTTTACGATGGATATGCTAGGAAGATCTAGCATTTCTCCAAGCAAGGAAGCAACCTGAGCGCCGTTATAATCGATGGACTCACGTCCAGTTAATATCAAATCAAACCCTTGATCTTTAGCATAAGCTGCAATTTGTGTTGCAACAAAAAAAGCATCACGAGGAACACTGTTGATTCGTACCGCATCTGTTGCCCCAATAGCCAACGCTTTACGAATGGTTCCATCAGTACTAGGGTCACCAATATTAATAACAGTTACCGTTCCACCTTGCGCTTCAGTTAATTCCAAGGCTCTGGTTAAGGCAATTTCATCGTATGGATTTATAATAAACTGAACACCAGTTGCATTAAACGAAGTTTTGTCATCGTTAAAGTTGATTTTGGTGGTGGTGTCGGGAACATTACTGATGCAAACAAGTACTTTCATTTCTTATCTTTTTTTCAAAGTGCAAATCTACTCTATACTCAACAAATAGCCAATTAGATTTGTGTTTATCCTTACAATATCCCAGAAGTAGAAATCGTAAAAACGATTACACTTCTGGGTTTGCCCAGAAAATGTTGTAGAAATTGTAAAAACGATTACACTTCTGGGTTTGCCCAGAAAATGTTGTAGAAATCGTAAAAACGATTACACTTCTGGGTTTGCCCAAAAAATGTTGTAGAAATCGTAAAAACGATGACACATCTGGGTGAATAACTTTCTATGTTAATCGTATTTTTGCAGACAATGAATCCAGCACGTATCCAACAGTTGACGGAATTATTAGAAGATGATCCAGCAGATTCTTTTTGTAGATATGCCTTAGCGCTTGAGTATGCGAGTGACCCATCTTCCCGAAAACAAGCCATTGAAGAGCTTGAGCTATTAAAGAAAAATGATCCTAATTATCTTGCGTTGTATTATCAATTGGGACTTCTATACTATCAAGAACAACAAATAAATGAAGCAAAACAAGTGTTGATGGTAGGATTGAGTCTGGCAAAGCAGCAAGGAAACGCTCATACCTATTCTGAGTTGGAGTTTCTGTTGGATGATATTGAATAAATTATATTTAATTAATAATGAATTTAATACAAAGTTTAATTAATTTAATAGATTAATTAATATTCCCAAAATTAATCGCGTTATTTCCTTGTGATGGAATAGCACAAAAACCTACTTTTGTACCACCGAATAAAATAAATCCATGAGAGAAATTCAATTTAGAGAAGCCCTAAGAGAAGCATTGTCAGAAGAAATGCGCCGCGATGAAAAGGTGTTTTTGATGGGAGAAGAAGTTGCACTGTATAACGGTGCTTATAAAGTGAGTCAGGGAATGTTGGATGAATTCGGTCCCAAGCGCGTAATTGATACGCCCATTGCTGAATTAGGTTTTGCAGGAATTGGTGTAGGTGCTGCCATGAATGGTTTACGTCCGATTATTGAATTCATGACTTTTAATTTTTCATTGGTAGCCATCGATCAGGTAATTAATTCGGCAGCGAAGATGATGAGTATGAGTGGTGGTAATTTTACCGTTCCTATCGTATTCCGTGGACCTACGGGATCAGCTGGAATGTTGAGTTCACAACATAGCCAAGCTTTTGAGAATTGGTATGCAAACTGTCCGGGATTAAAAGTGGTGGTTCCATCTAATCCCGCCGATGCAAAAGGTTTATTGAAAGCCGCTATCCGCGATAATGATCCTGTAATTTTTATGGAGTCGGAGCAGATGTATGGCGACAAAGGAATGGTTCCCGAAGGAGAATATGTGATGCCCATTGGTGTAGCTGATATCAAAAGAGCAGGTACCGATGTGACTATTGTTTCATTTGGTAAAATGATGAAGATTGCTTTGAAAGCGGCTGAAGAATTGGAAGCCGAGCAAATCAGTGCCGAAGTCATCGATTTACGTTCGGTGCGACCTATCGATTATAATATGATTGTGGAGTCAGTGAAAAAGACAAATCGATTAGTGATTGTAGAAGAAAGCTGGCCCTTGGCATCTATTGCTTCTGAAATATCCTTCATGGTACAAAAGCGCGCCTTCGATCACTTAGATGCGCCCATTTTACGAGTGATGGGCGGCGACGTTCCATTGCCATATGCTCCCACATTGATTGAAGCTTATCTTCCAAACCCTGCTAGAGTAATTAAGGCGGTGAAGGAAGTGATGTATATGAAGGCGTAGTTAGCTGCCCGCGAGTTCCCTCGGGCAGCATAGGAAAATCATTTTATTTTTTGAGATGGTTGGCTGAGGCTCTCGAGGAGTTGGCTGAGGCTCTCGAAGAGTTGGCTGAGGCTCTCGAAGCCAACCAAAAGCTGCCCGCGAGTTCCCTCGGGCAGCGGACATATCTCGACGTTGGCTGAGGCACTCGAGGCCAACACAATTACGGATGTAAAACCATCAATCTTCTAAAAGCTTTTCGTCCATCCACAAGCTCAGCCTTCACTATATAAAGTCCATCTGCTAGGTGATCGGTAGCTAGAATTCCTTGTTTTTGATTTACATCATCAGCGAATAAAATTTTCCCATCCAGACTTGTAATTGTAATGCTTGCTATTTCTTTATCGAAACTGAAATGACAAATAGAATTTGCTGGATTTGGATAGAGTGAAAATTTATTCTCTAAATTGTTTTCAGAAACAGAAGTGCTTAATTGACCTAAACTATCCGTTTTTACAAGCCAAATATCAGCATCACTGAGACCAGTAAATGCAAATCCCTGATCAGCGGTTTGTACTATTCTGTAACCTATTTGATAACTAACTCCAGGAGGATTATTGATTCGTGAAGAATCAATAAGAACTCCATTATTTGTGTATCTGTTAATATAAACGGTTGTATTGGCGCCACTATAAAAATCAGTATGAAATGGACTTATATAAAAATCTCCACCTATTGTTACTAATTCCCCGTTAGCTAATTCAATGAGGTCGTTGGGAATTGAAGGTGATGGGTTGGTTGTTGTCCAAATAACATTTCCAAGTGTATCCATCTTTGTTATGATTCCGATCCCGTATAAATAAAGATGATTGTCACTTGATTTTGATAAACCACAATATGAGTTTAACCCAGTATTAATAGTAAAAAGCGTATCTAAATTTGAATCGAACTTAGCTAGTAGAGTTTGGCCAGCCGTCGGAAAAAGAGGAGCGGCATTGGTTCCTAACCAATAGATACTATTGTTTATGGTTTCAAGGTCATAACTTTGGAATGATTGAAAGTTCGTATTGAAAAGGAGATAGTGAATGCTTCCAATATCTATTAGCGTTCCATTGGAATCTAATAGGGATAAAAAAGAATTCCATCCATTAAAATTCTGATAATTGCCAATTCCTAAGTACACATCTTTACTAGTTCCAGCAATGATGATACTTCCGTTGGATAATGTTTTAATCTTTTGCGCATGATCTTTACTTCCCCCTAAGCTAGATGGCCATCCAAAAACATTAAACCAAATGACATTTCCTAAACTGTCGATTTTCTGAATATAACTATCCATACTCGAAAAGGTAAGTGCGGTTTGGTAATCGCCGCAATGAAGGAAATTACCATCACCGAGTTGAATCATATCATAAGCAAAATACTGAATGGAGTCGGTAC
>JANOPQ010000251.1:0-5466 GCA_031421935.1 Bacteroidota bacterium
ATTTTTCAATCTCTTCAATTATGTAATAGCTTGCAGGAGGTGAACTTCTTTCGACATGGCTATCTATCGATTCAAATAAACTACCATTCTCTTTTAATTTCTTAAACTCCTCTATCAAATAGGTTCTAATTTCTCCTTCGGTGCTATTAAGTTCTTCCCATATGGTTTGTCTGTTCTCTAAAATGAAAACGATATCTTCAAAATCTTGACTAGTCCTTCCGTTGCTACGACCTCTATCTTTAAACGCTTCCAATTTAACTGCAATAAAATAAGGAGATGTTAGAATTTTAACTGTGTTCCTATCATCAATTTCATAATCTATTGCATTTTTAAAACCTTCGGCGTACCATCGATTGCTAAAACCTAAAGATTCAGGTGTTGTAGGCATAATGTCTACTATTATCCCTTGTATTTTATATCTGCAAATGATTCCAGATTCTATGTCGTGATGAAAACCAAAAGTTCTTAACTTTTCTTCAAGCTTCGCTTTTTCGTTATAATTTAAAATTTCAATGATTACATCTACATCATTTGTTGGTCTTACATCAAACGTTTGTCTTTCTGCATAGAGAGAAATAGTTGCACCACCTACAAAAACAACTTTGTCTTTCAAGTCAGCTAAAGAATTATGTACTGCTTTTATTCTAACTATGTTTTGGTGATGGCTCATTTAATATTAGTTTTTTTAATTCGTCGACAGCAAATTTTATTTCTCTCACTTTACCTACAAGAATTACATAAATCAATGACATTAATTTATAAAAAACAGGATAGTCTTTAACCGCATGAATTTGTTTGGGATAGAGAGGTTCAATTGCAATTCCGATGGTTTCTCCTTTTGAATCAGGCCATACATAATTCAATTCACTTACGATTTGTTCCTTTAAAAATGGATGAGAATGAGCTGTTGGAATTCCACGCACCATCGATCCAAGCTGTTGAGGAAAGACGTATTTAATTCCATGTTCTAGAAACTCCATCAAATTTTGGCGATTAATTTTCTTCTTTTCATAATCGATTAACTTTGCTATTCTACTTCTATTTAAAGATTCCGAAATCTCAGAAATGCTAATCGACAACTCATTTGAGAGTGTTGACAATTGCCATGGTTGATCGCCCATTGAAACTATTTTCATTAGGACCGCAATGTCTTGTGGTCGCATACCATTATGTTTCCTCATCATGCAAAGATAAGTACATATTTCTCATTTCGCAAATCGCGAAATGAGAAATAAAAATAAAAGACCTAGTATTTGATGGAAATGCTGAATATAATACACCTATCGCACATAGAAGACAGATTTAAAATGATTAATAATCAGTTAATTATACAAAAGATAGCCAATTATCAATTTTGGGAAGGAATAGTCGATCCAGAGAATCCTCCAAGAGGCATATCTAGAGCACATAAGCAAATCGTTTTATGGGCTAAACAAGAGAAATTGAGTTCAGTTATGATTGCAGAAGACGAGGATGATATATACCGCTATTTTTCTGCATTAATTAATTTAAATAAAAAATCATGTTGCATAAGACGATCTTTAATCATTATTTCTTAAACACCATGTTATAGACAACCATAAAAACGACATCGTAATTTGAAACATACCGAAATGGAAAAATATGTAGGACTTGTAAAGTGGTTTCACGACCAAGCAAAAAAAGCTAATTATGGCTTTATTCAGCACGCTATACTTGGCGACCTGTTTTTTCACGAAAAAAGTATTGAAGAAGGACAAGACATAAGTTCCTTTAAAGAAAATGAAGTTGTAGTATTTATTTCCCAACCTTCAAAAAAACACGAAGGAAAACTTGAAGCAATTAAAGTCAAATTACTTTCCAACGAAACAGACCTAAATTTTCTATTCAATCATTTCCTTTCAATTTTGACAGAGAAAGGGAAATATTCAGACTATAATCATATTCAGAAGGTAGTTCATTCTAGAATTCAATCGTTACTTGAAAAATCAGAAGACGTAAAAATAAATGATGAATTATATAATAAGTTCCAAAGTATTGTAAGCAATCAATTGCAATCAACTTCAAGCCAAGACGCAGTATTTCTTAAAGGACTTTTTAATGTTTGTAAAAACTTCTTCCCCGACAAATATAGTGACGTATCAAAAATAGTTGAACTTAAAATAGGTGCCGAAATTGCACATAGTCTTTGGTTGGAGAAATATGTGGAAAATTGTCAAGTTGATTTTATTTCGAGTATAATTACAACTGCTGACAATACCTCGCAGAGAAATATTTTTAATCGGTGTTCAGAGCAAGATAAATCAAATATTTTCTTTAAAATAATTTACAACTTTGAAAACATTGATACCGATTTCAAACTTGAAACAATTAAAGAATTTTTAAAACTCGCCAAAGAATATGCAAATGAGCAACACGAAAAATTTTTAAATGAAACATTACGAATCTGTCCACCATATTACAATTTGAGCCTTTGGCTTGAAGATTACCACCAAAATTTACAATTCGAAGAATACAAATTATTTACAATAACGCTTAATCCAGCTGACCAAAAGAAATTTGTCAAAAAAATTTTAAAATATATTCACGAAGAAAAAGTTAAAATCTCAGTTGAAGAATTAACGTCAATTAATATCATTGACTACGAAACCAGCAAATTAGCTGAGCATATAGACAATTCTAAACTTGATTACTCAACGAGCATAATACTAAATACTATTTTAGAATTAAACTCTCAAACTCAAATAGAAACAAGAAAGCAAATCCTTGAAGCTAAATTTAGAATTTATGATTTAATACTAAATCAAATTAAAGAGCCGACAGATATTTTAGAAATCAAAGGCTACTTCGATGAATGCGAAGGAAGGTGTTCTGTTTCAATAAATGAAATAAAAGATGACGAAGGAAAGGTAATTGATAAAGAAATTACTTATCACAGAAGCGAACATAAAAAAGCAAAACTTCATCCAATCTGTGATGGCAGAAAATCAACAAAAAACGAAACTACAACTGCTATTGCAGAAGATACAGGTATTGAATTTTGGTGGTGTGCAAATCAAAAGTGTTTTCAACCTTCAAGGACGTTACACAAGTCTGACGAATGGGAAAAATATACACTTTTAGATTTTCTAACAATTTTGAAAGTTCCGTTTAGAGAAAAGGATTTTGAAATATACTTGAACCTTATAAACAAAGCCAATCGATTTTTAAAACACTTAAAATGCCGAGAATGTAACCACATTCTTAAACCTAAAAATAAATCAAACTATGCTTTTTATGGTATAAATGATTTTCATTGCACAAATGAATCTTGCGGACAAAAAGGGAACAAAGTATATTTAACACATTGCCTAAATGGAAAATGCGAACAAGAAATTGACAGCCGAGATGCGGTAAAATGCAAACCTAACGGTTTTGAATCCGAGAAATGCGGTTGGTATGTTTGCAATTATTGTCACTCTTGCTGTTCAGACGAAGGAATTCAAAAAAGAATGTATATACTTGAACGAACAGGACAAGAATACAAATGCCAAACAAAGGGACACAGAAATTTAGGTATTATTTCGTGTAACAAATGTGGTAACCCAATGGAATCTAATGAAATTGATATTGAGAAATTTCAGAAGGCTTTGAACTGGTTTATTAGCAACAAAGAAAACTCTAAACATATTATCAAAAGCGGCATAACTAAAAATAATAAAAATTGGTTTCGGTTTGCAAAAGCCAACCTTTCAACAGAAGAGTATAATGCAAAACTTCATAATCTTTTGAGTTTAGGTTTTCAAATTCCGAACATTGAAGAAAACAGAGACATTCAATTAATTTCAGAACCCAATGACTTTAAAAAACACAGCAGCGAAATATTAACTTGTAATGTTTGCGAAAATATTTTAGACTTATCAAACGACCTTGAAAGAGCAGCGACAGTAAAGACATTTCATAATGTTCGCTACGTTAAACAGACAACGCAAATATAAATGAAATACATTTATTAAATAATCCATACTCAACAAATCAAGAATTAATACTGATTCGATGCTATTTTCAACCTTGTTTTAATTTGTTTTTCCAGCAAAAGAGGTTTAATAACTTTTACAGCATCAGCGTATGATAAAATTAATCGTTCTAATTCATAGTTGATCATTAATTGAAGGTTAACTTCTAATGTGTATTCATCAATCCATTTCGATTTTTGAGAACCATGTAAAGGTTTTGTCTCCATATATTTTCCCGTTGATTTTGAAAAATGAAGAACCACATTTTCAATTTCAGCATCTACGGGTTTTGTTACTCCAATGATATCTTCAAAATAATCTTGCCACTCAATTGTTGTATTTTCAATAAAAACTTCCTTGACTTCCTTAATTAAAATCATTCTATCAATGGCCAAATTCCAATCGGATATTAAATTTTCCGGATTATATCCAAAAAGAAACCATCGATTATTGTACTGCTTTAGATAATACGGGTGTATAATAATATCTGAAGGAGCATCGCTTTCAAAGGGCTGATATTTGATCTTTAAAACCTTTTTATAGCATATAGCACTGTACAAAATCCCTATGTTATCGATTCCTTTGAGGTAGTTGTTATTGTCAAATTCCATAACAACCGTTTCGTTTCCGGAATTTGAAATACCTTGCTTCAGCTTAGGCATCAATTCATTTACCCACTCAAACTGTGGCATACCTTTAAATTGCGCAAGGATTTCCAAAACAGATTTCAAATGGTTTATTTCCAAATCATTAAGTGGCATGTTGTTAATAGAAAAAGAGGTGTCCGTATATCGATAAAACATTTTTTTACCTTCTCTAAAGCTGCCTAAATCAATACTCCACCCGGCCTCGCTTCGCATAAAAGCAATATCATCCCTTATTTGACGCAAGCTTATACCTCCAGAACCCTCATCAATTTCTTGTAAAACCCTGTCACACTCTTCAATTAGGTCTTCAATAAAATACCGCCGCCCTGTATTACGGAAGCAACTGTCGAGTACTTTATAACGAATTAGTGCATGTTTAGTAATGGCCATCTTATTTTGCAGTGCATTTCTATTGCATCTTTACTAAGTTTCTTTGCATAAACAGTACAAGTTAATGCTGCACTTCAAAGTTAAAAAGAAATAATTACTTTTATGCAGTTGTACTGCACAGTATCAATTTTACTTTGCACCTCGTTCTTTAAAAGCCTGCCACAAATATTGATTAATGCCAACTGGTACATATTGTACAGATCGGTTGGTATCCTGATTAATTCAGGATGAATGTCCTTTAAGTTAGCTCTGGTTTCAGGTAGTTCTGGGATCTAGGACTCTTTATAGGGCTTATATTTTATTATTATTTCTCTACACTAGCGTTGCGTTAAAGATACAATATATTATTTGAATTGATCGTAAATCAAATTGTTATGGTGGTTTTCGGTTGACGACGATTTGAACTGATTTTCGACTTTCCTTTGCTCAAATATTTGCTATGAACCAAGGAAAAA
>JANOPQ010000252.1:0-30731 GCA_031421935.1 Bacteroidota bacterium
AGATTGGGATGTGCCACATGGCTTTGCCATTAAGGGTGCAAACAATGCAGAATTGTTGATCATGCCCGGCGAAACTGCTACTTTAAAATGGAGCCCAGATCGCGTTGGAGTGAGTCCGATGTATTGTACCGATTTCTGCTCTGCTTTACATCAGGAAATGTCAGGCTATGTGCGAGTATCACCTGCTGGATCATCAACACCTTTGAAATGGGGCACAGGTGAAACCCCAGAAGCTGGTTTAGCGGCTGAAGTAAAATAACAAATTCTTCTTGGGGGCTCTTTGGAAAACGAAAGAGTCCCCATTAGAAGAGAATTTAAAAATCATGAAACCAATATCGAGAATTCTAATTGCACTTTCTTCCTTGTCAATGTTAGCCACCTTTTATCTTCCACTTTGGCAGATACAACTATGGGCACCTCAATATCCAGAGGGATTAAACATGAAAATTTGGCACAATCACTTGAGTGGAGCTTTCGACATCATCAATGGATTGAATCATTACATTGGAATGCGTTTGATTAAGGAAGAAATGTTTCCTGAATTGAAATATATTGGAATTCTAATAGGAATATATATTGCCATTGGTTTATTAGCATCGATTACCAACAAGCTTTCTATTCTTAAAATTTACACCCTTACAGGGATCACTTATGGTGTTGCAGCGCTTTACGATTTTTACCGTTGGGGATATGATTACGGACACAACCTAGATCCACATGCTGCCATTCAAGTACCAGGCATGAGTTATCAGCCACCTGTTGTAGGGTACAAAAATTTACTCAACTTCACTGCTTACTCTGGGCCCGATCATGGAGGATGGATTATTGTTGTAGCCAGTGTAATTGCCGTGAGTGTTTTGATCTATACAATTTGGTCCAATAAAAAATCTACAAAAAACAATTCAATATCATTTAAAGCAGGGATGAGTGTTGCCTCGGTGTTTTTGGTGCTTTTCTTAAGTGCTTGTAGCACATCTGAGCCTGCACCTATTCGAATTGGAAAAGACGAATGTACCCATTGCAAAATGATACTTACCGATCTAAAATTTGGAGCAGAAATTATTACAAAGACCAACAAAATATACAAATTCGACGATGTTAATTGCTTAAATAATTACATCAACAAAAACGAAAAAATACAGACTCAAATCAACGTCATTTTTTTAGTTGACTATGGAAATGAAGGTAAATTTATTCAAGCTGACCAGGCGCTTATTCTTCAATCAGAAGAATTAAAAAGTCCGATGGGTAGCGCAATAGCAGCATTCCGTAGCAAAGAACAACTTAACGAAACCGCATTGCATCTCAAAGAGAGCAAATTAATCACATGGACTGAAGCTAGTAAAATTTACTAATTCAATGAATAAAAGGCACGGTATACTAATCTTGATTCTGCTAACTACAATTAAGTTAAATGCAGCTATAATTATTTGTGGAAATAAAACAAGTATCCCTTCCATTCAAAATGCTATTTCAAATAGCCAACCTTACGACACTATTGAAATACAACCCGGGCATTACAAACAGGGAAATATTCTAATTAATAAACCCCTGTCACTCATAGCAAAAGGTGAAGTTATTCTTGATGGAGAATTCAAGTGCGAACTGATTACGATAAAAAGTAGCTATGTACTAATTCGTGGATTTTACATAAAAAACAGTTCAAATTTAAGCAGCATTGATGTTGCAGGAATTAAGGTTTTGGCTAGCAAAAATATTACTATTGAAAACAACAAAGTAGAAAAATGTTCATTCGGGATTTATTTATCAAACACGAAACACTGCAAAGTGCAAAATAATTTTATTTCTGGGAATGTACTTTCGGAAACCAATATAGGAAATGGTATACACTGCTGGAAGGCCGATAGCAATGTAATTGAAAATAATGAAGTGACCAATCAGCGTGATGGAATTTATTTTGAATTTGTGACAAATACCATCATCAACAAGAATTTTTCTCATCACAACTTAAGATACGGGTTACACTTTATGTTTTCTCATACGAATACTTATACGTTCAATAAATTTTCTAACAATGGTGCTGGTGTTGCTGTTATGTATTCTCATCATGTCACCATGAAAAATAATCTATTCGATTATAATTGGGGAGCTAGTGCCTATGGCTTACTATTAAAGGAAATTAACGACAGTGAAATTTCAGGAAACACATTCACTTATAATTCCGCAGCAATTTACATGGAAGGTAGCAACCGCGTAAAAATGACTCGCAATGTTTTCAGCAACAATGGATGGGCTTTACGAATTCAATCTAGTTGTGTAGACAATATCATTGAACATAATAATTTCATTGGAAATACATTTGACGTTTCTACCAATGGTGAGACTCAACTCAGTAATTTCAACTCAAACTATTGGGATAAGTACGAAGGATACGACTTGAATCGAGATGGAGAAGGAGATATTCCTTATCGTCCGGTAAGTCTATTCTCTGTTATCGTTGAACAACTTCCTCCATCTCTTTTGCTACTAAGAAGCTTTATGGTTTACCTGTTAGATAAAGCTGAAAAAATAATTCCATCTCTGACGCCCGAATATCTAATTGATAATAAACCAATCATTAAAATGATTGAATTAGACAACCAACCTATTGCTATTAATAGTATCAACAATAAATAATCTAACCACTATTAACTAACAACAAAATGAAAAAAAACATTGCTTCAATTTTCGTCATGGGTATTGCTATAGCATCCTTGACGTTCATCATCAGTTGCAGTTCAAAAACCGAAGAAAGCACATCGTCTGCAAGTACAGAAGAAACTACAGATCTTGGCGGACAGTCCGCTGTACAGGATAGCGACTCACAACAAGACATCGTTAAAGTAGCCTCAGGAAGTAAAGATCATACCACTTTAGTTGCCGCCATAAAAGCAGCAGAATATGTGGATGTATTGAGTAATGCTGGCCCATTCACCGTTTTTGCTCCAACAAACGATGCTTTTAACAAACTTCCTGAAGGAACAGTTGAAACGTTAGTTAAACCTGAAAACAAAGATAAGCTTCGCGATATTTTAGAATATCATGTAGCCGTAGCTGTATATAAAACAGATATGCTTAAGGATGGACAAATAATTAACATGGCCAACTTAGGAAACGTAAAAATTTCTATTAAAGATGGTGAAATTTACATCAATGAAACTGCAAAAATCATTGGAACCGTTCCTGCTTCAAATGGAATCATTCATGTTATTGATAACGTTTTACTAGAAAAGAAATAATCTTGATTTCATTTAACAACATTAATAAGTCATTTGGAAAAACAAAAGTTCTAGACCAATTAAGTCTGGAGCTTTTCAAGGGGCAGTCGATTGCTTTGATTGGTCCGAATGGATCTGGCAAAACAACTTTAATTAAATCCCTTTTGGGTTTAGTGATTCCTTCCAATGGAGAAATTCAAATAGACGGGATTAGCACCAAAGGAACTTGGTTGCATCGCAGTAAAATTGGGTACATGCCTCAAATTGGCAGGTATCCGGATAACATTACTGTGATGCAACTTTTTGAAATGATTAAAGAGATTCGCAAAGGAACTTTCTCCAAGTTGGATGAAGAATTACTTCACTCCTTTGACATTTTCAAATTTGAAAATAAAACCATGCGTTCATTAAGCGGAGGAATGCGACAAAAAGTGAGTGCATGCTTAGCATTTATGTTTGATCCGGAAATATTAATTTTAGATGAGCCCACTGCCGGGTTGGATCCTATCTCCTCTGAAATATTAAAAGAGAAAGTGAGAAAAGAATTAAATAAAGGGAAACTTGTACTCATTACTTCACATATTTTAAGTGATCTTGAAGAACTTACCGATAAAATAATTTACCTTAATGAAGGCAAAATAGTTTTCTTCAAAAAAGTTGAAGAGCTAAAAGCCGAAACAAAATCGGGGAATTTATCAAAAGCTATTGCACGAATTATGGAGATGCAAAATACGCCTGCATAGAAAAGTCGGAATCATGGAAATTAGTAAATTTGAAAATAGATATAAGGTTCAAGATAGAAATAATTTAGATTTTAGGGAAGCTTGTATATCCGCAATTTTAATGGAGAAAGATGAACCTAGTATAATAACTATGAATACTTCAACAAGAAACAATTTACTTCTGCGCTTATTAAAATACGTTTTGCTCGATATTTTAAAGAATAGAATGTTGCTTTTTTACACCTTGTTTTTATTGGCTACTTCTTTTGGATTATTCAGCATGAGTGGAGATTCGATGAAAGGAATTGCTAGTTTGCTTAATATTGTTTTACTTGTTAGTCCATTGCTGAGTCTGATTTTTTCAACTATATACTTCTACAATTCATATGAATTCATCGAATTACTTTCTGCACAACCCATCCAAAGAAAAACTATTTTGTACAGTCAATATTGGGGGCTTTGCATTTCCCTAATTGTTGCTTTGGTAGTTGGTTTAGGAATTCCTCTATTTATTTTTGCTCCTGGAAAAGCAGCTTTATCGCTTTTGCTTGTCTCCTGCGGACTCACCATGGCATTTGTTTCACTAGCATTGTTAGCTGCCGTATTAACGAGAGACAAAGCACGTGGCATTGGTCTTTCACTGTTATTATGGTTCTATTTTACGTTTATCTATGATGCTATGATGTTGATGATCATGTTTGCCTACATCGATTATCCTATGGAGACAATTACATTGACGATGATTTCTCTTAACCCGATTGATCTAGCCAGAGTGATTGTATTATTACAGTTAGATGTTTCAGCTTTGATGGGTTATACTGGCGCCTTGCTTCAAGAGCTTTTTAGCAGTGGAAAAGGAGTACTATTAGCGAGTACAGTAATGTTAATATGGATACTTGCTCCTCTTAAGTTAGCCGTACGTCTTTTTAATAAAAGAGATTTATAACCCTTAAAGAAGTTCTAATAGGCATCAGTGTATTTAAAATTTATTTGATTGGTAAAAATTATCTGCCTTTAAATCTACACTTCCCTTCCTCTAAATACTTTTTATAAATATCCGCATCGGGTGTATAGCCAACAGGCTTTGCTAGTAACTTACCTTGATGGTCGAGAAGTACATAATAAGGTTGCGAGTTGGTTTGATAAATTCTACTCTGCATTTCACTCCATTTATTTCCTGTAGATTTAACCTTCTTACCTGTAGAAGCACTTACAAACTGCTTGGACTCAGGCAAAGCTGTTTTATCATCTACATAAAGAGAAATTAATACATAGTCTTCTGAAATTATTTTTAAGACGGCTGGTTGTGACCAAACATTATCTTCCATCTTACGACAATTCACACAACTCCAACCTGTAAAATCGATCATCACGGGTTTTCCTACTTGTTGTGCATAGGCCATTCCTTCCTCGTAATCGTGAAAGCAATTTAGATTATGCGGACATGTTTCGGAATGACTTGTGCTTCCGGTTTCACCTTTTAAGGTCCATTCTTTATAAAAATCGGGAGGTGGAAATCCGCTGATAGCTCTCAATGGAGCACCCCACAATCCTGGAATAAGATAGACCGTAAAGGACAAAGTAATTATTGCTACAATTAATCGCCCTGTTCCTAAGTGATGCATGTCACTATCATGAGAAAATTTTAGTTTTCCTAAAAGATACAATCCCATCAATCCGAAAATAACAATCCATATAGCAATGAAAACTTCACGCTTTAACAATCCCCAATGGTAAGCTAAATCAACATTGGATAAAAATTTCATCGCCAATGCTAACTCTAAAAATCCCAATACTACTTTCACTGAATTCAACCAGCCACCCGATTTAGGAAGTGTATTTAACCATCCCGGAAAGGCAGCGAATAATCCGAAAGGCAATGCTAAGGCCAATGCAAAACCAGTCATTCCCATAATAGGTCCGAGGTAAGATGAGCCTCGGGCTGCTTCTACTAGCAGTGTACCTATGATAGGTCCGGTGCAGGAGAATGAAACCAGACTTAATGTAAACGCCATAAAGAAAATTCCAACCAATCCGCCTTTGTCAGATGCTTGATCCGCTTTATTTACCCACGATGATGGTAATGTTATTTCGAAGGCTCCGAAGAACGACAATGCAAAAATGAAAAAGATGACAAAGAATAACATATTAAAAAATACATTACTCGCCATCGCATTCAGTGCATCAGACCCTAATGTTACGGTGACTAAAAATCCAAGGATTACATAAATTAAAATAATGGACGTAGAATAAATAATTGCATTTGCAATTCCCTTTTGACGTGTTGGACTTCTTTTCGTAAAAAAACTTACCGTGAGAGGAATCATTGGAAACACACATGGCGTTAACAAGGCTAATAATCCACCAAGCATTCCTGCAAGAAAAATTCCCCAGTAAGATTTGTCTTCTTCCGCTATAATTCCTTCGCCACAACCCGCTTCCAAATGAGAAGCATCGCCACTGGGTTCAGGAATTCGGCCATTCGAAACATTTTGCTCTACAGGAATTGTGGTTACTACTTCTTGAGTAGTTGAATCAACAGAAGAATTCTCTACGATTGCTACATCTGGAACAACTTCTTCTACTTTATTTCCTTTGATTGCTATTGAAAAAGAAGTGTCTGAATAAACACATCCTTTATCATCACAAATTTGGTATTCAATGGAGCCTTCAACTTTGAAACTATTTTGATTGTTGAGTTTTATTTTCTGTGTGAAAATCGGATTCTTATCAAAAGACCAAACATCCACTTCAAAAATATCATCAAATTCAACATGGGGTTTACCTTCGGTAGTTTTGCCAACTAAAGCATAATTTTTACTTTTTTCAAAATTAATTAAAGTGGGAGTGGGACCACCTGGAGGGGTATTTTGCGAATAGATATGATACCCTTTAGCAATGGTTGCTTTAAAAGTTATAACTGCTTCCTCCCCTTTTTGATCAAGAGAAAAATTCCATTTAACATTATTCTGAATTTGTGCATCAACAGATAAAAAAGAAACGAGAAATAAGAGGAGGGTGAGTGGAGAATATAATTTAATACTTTTCATACAGTTGAATAAATCGATAGGAATTTCAAAGATAAGGAAAGGAGTTAAACGGAAATGATCGTTTTTATTGCCCTAAAAGGTTCATTTTGAATTGTCTTTAATAAAGAAATAGGAAACTTTCCCCTCCACATCATCAAATGTAACGGGGTCTTTATCCCAAAAAGTGTAGAAATAACTAGTGAGTGCAAAGTCGCCAGAACATCCGCCGGTATGCATAAAAAGTGCACCCAACCAAATAAAATATTGAGAAGCAGGAGCTAAAAAAATGACAAGAATTAACAAAGAATTAATCACCACAAATGGAGCCAATGCAATATATAGGAAGGGCACCTTATAAGTAACGAATTTATCAGCCATCGCATAAAAAATTAGTTTTTTCCATTCCGCTTTATAACTCACATTGGATGCGCCCGCTCTTCGATACATAAAACCATGTATTAATTCATGTATGGGAACTAATAAAAAAAAGAGCGCGATGCCTAGCGAGAACTCTGAAAGATGATCCAAAAAAGCTCCTGATTTAATTAAACTATAAACCGAAATTACAAGTAAAGAAATTGAAAAAACACCATAAAATAACATCACTGGATTTCGCTTAAAAAAATAAGGTTTAATGAAGTCACCTATTTCGCTATGAGTTAGTATAGATTGAAGTGTATAGCCTTTAGACTCCAATTTTTTAACTAATAAATCCGTCATATTTTAAACTTAGAAGGATCAATTTACATTTTTACAATTTTTCTTTTACTGATTCCAAATTGAGTTCGAACTTCCAAAATGTAAGTTGCTAGTGGCAAATTTTCCATTGAAATTTTAAATGATTTGTCATGAAGTTCGTCTGCTTCAATTGTATTACCACTCACATCAAACAATTGATAGCTGATCATTGTTTCACTTGATGTAATGTTTAAAATTGTACTTGAAGGATTTGGATAACAAAACAAATTTATTGGAGCCTCTACTTCAGAGCTTCCAGTGATACCAGAAACGACAGTAATATTTATAATTACAGAATTTGAATTTAGTCTGTATAGATTTGACGAATCACAATAGGTATCTACACACCCGGAAGCATCGGTTACAGTTTGACAAATCGTATACAATCCTGCAGTGGCATAAGTATGGGTAGGCATTGCGCCTATTGAAGTTGATCCATCACCCCAATCCCATGAATAACTTAATGGAGCAATTCCAGTAGCCAAATTTCTTACAAAATAATTATGAGGGATAGTGTCAGCGAAAATATTGTAATTTGCGGCACAACTAATGTTAATTGTATCAGGTATATATTCTCGCAATGTTGTGGTAGAAAAAGGAGAAACATACCCAGTGACAGCAAAGCAACGGTTATTAATCGACCAATTTACTCCCGCATAATAATTAGGACCTATTGGTAAAATGGGCGCTCTAAAACGCCATGTATCTGTTGACGGATTATATTCATACAGATTATTAAGGTTTCCGATTGGCCAATTAAGATAATAAAGATATCCGCCGCCAATAAAACCTTTCCCAAAAGCACTAAATGCAACCGCATATGCGCTACCTGAATCCGGGTAGTTTGCTAGTTGGGTCCACGAATCTAATAAGGAATTATACTTCCAAAAATCTTTATAATTTTCATTATTTGGATGATCAACACCTAAGCCGACAAATGCCTCATTTCCGATGACAAATGCAGCCGGACCGCTACGAACACTCGAAGGTAATGCGCTTTTGATTGTCCACAAATCATTTAAAGGATCAAATTGCCAAAGAGAATTTGTCTCATCATAGTTTGAGTCCACTCCACAAACTACATATCCAAAATTACCTACTGAAAAGCCTGTAGCTTCATAAAACTTCCCGCCACCAAAATCCACCTTCTGTACCCATGTATTTAGAGAAGGATCGTATTCAAAAAAATCATCCTTTGCGACCATAATACTATCTTTACCACAACCATAATAACCTCTATTGTTTATTGAAAAACTAAATGCTGAAAATATAGGATAAGGAAGATTCGCCTTTTGTGTCCATAAATTCGAAACGGTATTGTATTCCCAAAAGTCCTGCAGAATACCTAATGAATCAGGATCATATCCACCACCGATGTACCCATTTGTACCAATAGAAAATCCTATTGCACTTGAGCGTGGGGAAGATGGTAGTGAGTCATGAATAATCCAATTATTCTGAGCAAAGCTGTTTGAACTAATAGAGAGAATAACAAGAATAAATCTAATCTTCAAGTCGATATTTTCAATTGGCTCAACAAGCTTAGCAAGAATACTTTTCATAAATTATTATCATTTTACAAATTCGAATATAATAAATAGAGCCAATCTAACAATAACCAATCATTAAATACTATTATAAAGGTACAGATTCACTGCAATTAAAAAAGAATTTATTGAATTTTTGTTAATTTATTTACTTACTCCCACTCTAGTTGGTGTATTCCTTAACTTTATGCACAACAAATAAATCTATATTAATGTCAAACGAAGACCTACGTTACCCCATCGGAAAATACTATCCTCCACAAGACATTACTAAACAAGTAATGGAAGAATGGATGGCCATCATTGCCGCTTTACCCACACAATTGGAATTGGCTGTGAAAAACCTCAATGATGATCAACTTGATTGCCCTTATAGAGAAGGAGGTTGGTCGGTGCGACAAGTGGTACATCATTTGGCGGATAGTCATATGAATGCTTACATACGCTTTAAGTTGGCACTTACAGAAGAGAGTCCAACCATTAAACCTTACAAAGAAGAGCTATGGGCAGAACTTGCCGATTCAAAGTATGGCACTTTGGAAGATTCGATGGCTCTATTAAAAGCGTTGCACAGTCGATGGAGTCATGTATTGCAAAACATTACAGGCGATGAGTGGCTACGCACTTTTAATCATCCTGAAAATAAGAGAACCTATACATTGCAATTTGTTCTTGGTTTGTATGCTTGGCATAGCCAGCATCATACTGCACATGTTACGCATTTACGAAAACGTATGGGATGGATTTAGGTTTGATAATGTTTGCTGGGGGATATTGCTTTTGCTTCGAAAGCTGTAGGATGCTGGATGCCAGATGCTAAGTTAAAGCCTGATCTCTATCGCTTCCAGGAACGCTGACTGGCAAATAACCTACAGAATTTAATTATATTTGCTTAAACAAATCAAAAGATGAATATAAAAAATATACTATCGACTATTTCTGCTCCGTTTTGCCAAATGAATTCTCTTTGGCTATTTATATTAATCGCGGGACCCTTTACCTTTAAATTTTATCAAGCAGACGACATTAGTTCATTTCCATTTCTTAATTTTCTTTTAACTAAAGGAAATGCAATTCTGTTATTTCTTTGGTTGTATTCTGTTTCAGCAAAAGCAAATAATTTTCTCTTATCAAAAGGATTGCCCAATAAGGCTTTTGATACTTTCTATAGATTATCGATTGGAATAATTGTTTTGTTTTTATTCTCAATTGTTTTTAACATGCTACTTACAAATACACTTCCTGACAACTTTAAGCACATTGAAACTATTATTTCTGCCTTAATTATTCTATCTTTCATTGGACTGATTATAAACTCTTCAATTTTATTGTCGAGTGCTGAAAAAGAAAAGACTGCATTATCTAATGATTATTATGGTACCTTCTTTTTGTTTCTAATTTATCCTATTGGCTTATTTTACATTCAACCAAGAGTCAAAAATATTGGTTTGTAAGTCTCGCAACTAGAAATTAGTTAGTTTTTGGTATGATATTGTTATTGATGGAATAGTATTTTTAGTTTATATGTTTGAGCTGCTGAGTGTAATGCTTTTCTGTGAAAAACTTAGTATTCCCTTTGCGCCTGCCTGCCGGCAAGCAGGCCTCTGTGCCTTTGCGAGAAAAATTGGCGTAAAGAAATCTGTCGAAGAGAAAAGCATTATTCGAATGCGATTAAATTATTGCAAGCCTATTGTTCAAGCCTCTCCCTTCGCGAGGCTTCGCGACCTCTCCAAGGGAGAGGGAATAAAATTTGGAATTAAACATAGAAATCTTTGCGCCGAGAAAAATTGGCGTAAAGAAATCTGTCGAAGAGAAAAGCATTATTCGAATGCGATTAAATTATTGCAAGCCTATTGTTCAAGCCTCTCCCTAGCCCTCTCCAAGGGAGAGGGAATAAAATAATTATTTTATTTGATAAAATTTGGAATTAAACATAGAAATCTTCGCGCCTTCGCGAGAAAAATTGGCGTAAAGAAATCTGTCGAAGAGAAAAGCATTATTCGAATGCGATTAAATTACTGCAAGCCTATTGTTCAAGCCTCTCCCTTCGCGAGGCTTCGCGACCTCTCCAAGGGAGAGGGAATAAAAAAATGAAATGAATTTGAATTTAAACCTAGAAATCTAGGTAAAAAAATTTAGTGACGAAAAAATTGTTTTAACCTAGCCCTTATTACTCATAACGCAATCGATGAATCAAATAAATTAAAGAGGCGAATAGGAAGAAAGCAAACGCTTGATGTAACACACCCAATACAATGGGGACATTGTAAAGCAATGTAAAGATTCCAAGTATTACTTGACTGAATACGCCGATTAACAAAATGTAAGTTGCCGATTTTTGTGAAGGATGCAAGTTAGGCAGTTTAAAAATTTTGAAAGCAAGTATTAAAGTAAACACAGTTACTAAGTATGCTAATCCACGATGAATAAACTGTACGCTTGCTAAATTGTTTATTAAAGAAGAAATTCCATCTTTTTGAAATGAATAACCTATTGCCTCGGGCACCCAATCATCGTTCATTTTTGGCCATGTATTGTAAATGAGTCCGGCTTTTGAACCCGCTACAAAGGCACCATAGATAATTTGCAAGGTGAGTAAACCCAATAAAAGTTGAGCTGCCTTCCTGAACTTCGTTACCTCGGAACCGTTACTTGCTTCACGATCGAAGAGTTGACTGAGAGCCACCCAAAAAATGTATCCGAAGGTAATGAATGCAAAGGTGAGATGTATCGCCAATCGGATGTGACTTACGCGAACATTCTGAGTAAGTCCGCTCGACACCATATACCATCCTAAAAAGCCTTGAATACCTCCAAGAGCGAACATGAACAATAATTTAAGTAGCAGCTCCACGGAAACTGCTTTCTTCCATAAGAAGTAAATCAATCCAAGTAAAAACACAACACCAATGAGTCGACCAAAAAGGCGATGAATAAACTCCCAGAAATAAATAAACTTAAAATCCGCTAATTCGAAATGGGAATTTTGTTGTTGATACTGTGGAATCTGTTTATACTTTTCAAAAGCTTCCATCCATTGAGCTTCGTTTAAAGGAGGAATACTTCCGCTAATCACTTTCCATTCGGTGATCGACAATCCCGAGCCTGTGAGTCGAGTGATCCCACCTACTACCACCATCCCAAACACTAAAAAACATCCAGTAAAAAGCCAAAGTAAAACCTGACTTTTATACTTTTCTGAATGAACACTGTTTACTAATGGAGACACGACTTATACATTTATGATGCAACAATTTCCTTCATGACCAATTGTGCGGTAGTTCGACTTCGTTGTTCTAATAGGATTTCACGCCCTTGCGATAAATTTTCGATAGTGGATGGATAATAATAACGAATGGTATATAACTGCAACCCCTCATTATACCGAACCCAATAATCCTTCTTTAACAACTCAATCAACTTAAAAGTTTTGTTCTTATCATCATCAAAACAAACTGAGAAAGAGATCGCTGAATTTTGCATCAAATTCATCTTCACTCCACATGCCGCAAATGTCGCGAAAATCGAACTTAAGTTATCCTCAGCTATGAATGCGAAATCCTTGGCGGCTAACGAAACCAACACCTGATCACTCTTAAAAATAAAAGATGGAACTTGCGGCTTCGTTGTTAAATCCTTGCCTACTATAGTGCCCTTCCCTTGAGGTTGTAAAAACGATTTTACGTAGAGTGGAATATTTTTATTCTCAAGCGGCTTTATGGTTTTCGGATGAATTACCGAAGCCCCATAGTAAGCCAATTCAATAGCATCATGATAACTCAATTGTTCCAGCTTTTGTGCATCATTAAAATATTTAGGATCGGCGTTCAATACACCGGGAACATCTTTCCAGATGGTTACCGATTCTCCATCTAACAAATGGGCGATAATAGCAGCTGTATAATCGGATCCTTCGCGACCTAAAGTGGTCGTGAAATTTTCGCTTGTGGCACCAATAAATCCTTGTGTCACTACAATTGGGTTGCGATCATTAATCAATGTTGGAATAATTTGCTTAATGCGCTTCTCACTTTCAACCCAATCTACTTTCCCTTCACGATAGGTATTATCAGTATGAATACAATCGCGAATATCCAACCACTTACATGCAATTCCTTGCTCATCTAAATAAGATTGAACAATAGTCGTAGAAATCAACTCTCCGACCGCGACAATCTGATCATAAACAAAATCAAAAGAACGAGGTTCTTCTTCCAACACCCAATCAATCTCAACAAAAAAATTATTTACCTTTCCATAAACAGGTGCATTGGAATCAGGAAATAAACTTTCAAGAATAGTATCGTGATACGATTTTACTTCTTGCAAGAACGAAGTCGCTTCTCCCGTTTTATTGCAATGTGCTTTCACCACTTTCTCTAATCCATTTGTTGTTTTTCCCATCGCAGACACAACTACAACCAATGGCTCGCCAGGAAAGAGTCGAATAATTTCGGCTACATTTTTTACTGACTCTGCATCCTTTACCGATGCTCCTCCAAATTTAAATATTTTCATTTTTTAATAGCTGCTTCAATCATTAAAAATTATTAATTTGATGTTGGGTAAGTTTGCAATTAATCCATTCTCCATCCATATTCGCATTATACTTTTTGTAAAAACGAATAGCGGGCTCATTCCAATCCAACACTTGCCAATGCAATTGCTTTGCATTTAACCTTTGTGAGTCCTTCACTACTTCATCAAAAAGCACACTACCAATTTTCTTTCCTCGCATACTTTCCGTCACTACAATATCATCCAAATAAACACCTCTCCCTTTCCATGTAGAATATTTTAAGTGATAAATGGCTGTTCCTACAATTTTATTCTCCACTTCGGCAACAAGGCAAAAAAAGATGGGATGATCTCCAAATCCATCTACCAACATATCCTCTACTGTATTTGTTACTTCGTTTGGAGCTTTTTCAAATACAGCCAATTCATAAATCAATCCATGCACCGATGGCATGTCCTCTTTCGTACCTTTGCGAATCGAAATATTCATGGCTGCAAAAGTATATCATTCTAGCCCTAATTGATCATAAAATGAAACTACATTATAGAATTATTGGTGAAGGGAATCCAGTGCTCCTTTTACATGGATTATTTGGCATGAGTGACAATTTACAAAGCTTTGGTCGTCAACTTGCTGAAAAAAACAACAAGGTGATCATCGTAGACCTCAGAAACCACGGACAATCTCCTCACGATTCCGCCCATACCTATCAATTAATGGCAGATGATCTGGTAGAATTGATGGAAAACTTAGGGTTGAGCAAAATAGACATCATCGGGCATAGCATGGGTGGAAAAGTGGTATTGAAAATAGTAAACACTCACGCTGAAAAAATAAACAAAGCGGTTGTTATTGATATTGCTCCTTGGTTTTATCCTATTCATCATCGTGAAATTTTAGATGCGTTACTAGCTATCGATTTAACGATTATTCGAACTCGCAAAGAAGCAGAAAGTGCATTAGCAGAAAACATCAAAGACCAAGGCACACTTTTCTTTTTACTCAAAAACTTGTATTGGAAAGCGCCAGAGCAATTGGCATGGCGATTTAATTTACAAACGCTCAATCAACACATTGAAATGATAGGCGAAGAAACATGGCCTGATAAAATTATTTCTACTCCCCTACTTTTCATTAGAGGAGAAAAATCCAATTACATTGATCCATATCGCATGAATGAAATTTTAAAATGGTTTCCGAATGCTGAATTGGCAGAAATTAAAAATTCGGGTCATTGGGTGCATGCGGAACAACCTGCGGCATTGTTGGAGGTGGTGGATGGGTATCTCCCACATCATGGGGTGTAACCTCCCCCCAACGTGGGGTTTAAACCCCACGTTGGGGGGGAGGTTATTTCCATTCCAACGATTTTAATAAATGTATGACATCTTCTCGCAAATAATTTTGAACGGGCGCGAGAGAATCGGCATTGGGGAGAACGTTGAAATAGATCGCGCCTCTTAAAAAATGATTTACACTGTCGGTCACAAAAAATTGTGTTGCGGATGCGGCATCTCCACCCAATGTATAAATCACACCACTCACTCCTGGTTTAAACTGAATAACTTGTTCATCAATAGAACTTGCACGTGCAGTATGTTTGTAAACTAAAGTATGAGTATCTTCTAAATATTTATCTACATCACCGTGCAAAGGCTTGTACGTTAAATACAATTGTGCGTTTAATTTAGGCATGATCAAATAATACCAACATGGTTCTGATAAGGAGTTCGTATCCTTCACTGGAATGGCATAATCGGGAATTTCAAATTTATAAGGACATCCTTCTGGATTAAACATTTTAAATGTACGAGTTGGCAATTCAATTCTAAAAAATCCGCGAGGTTTCGGATGCGTTTCTTCTTCGCCGCAGGAAGAAAGCAATACATTACACAAAAGAAATACGACTAGAATTTTTATTTTCATGGAGATGCAAAGATGGTTTTTTTTAATTAAGAATGCAGAATTAAGAATTAAGAATTTGCTGGCGCTACCAAAAGCTGAACCTGCTGGATGCTTTCAAGTGTAGTCACGAAACTTTGCGATCAGTCGCGAGGCTTCGCGATAAATATTCTGAATTCTTAATTCTTAATTCTTAATTCTGCATTCTTAATTCTTAAAACGGCAAATCGCCACCTAAATCAGTGTGCGGAGGAGTTGGATCTGTGGTTCCAGTATCATTTGGACCATTTTGCGCGTCGCGTTTACTTAACATCGTCATATTTTCTGCTATGATTTCTGTAGCATACCGTTTAATACCATCTTTCTCCCAACTACGCGTGCGCAATTTACCTTCAATAAAAACCATATGCCCTTTTCGTAGATGTAATTTCTCTGCGGCCTCTGCTAATCCGCGCCATAAAACGATATTATGCCATTCCGTTTGATCTTGACGATTACCGTCTTTATTCTTGAAATACTCGGTGGTAGCTAATGGAAACTTTGCTACCATAATTCCGCCTTCCATATGACGAAACTCGGGATCCTTACCTAAATTACCAATCAGAAATACTTTGTTTACGCCAGACATAAGAGAGAGATTTTAGTTAAATTAGATAAGTCAATTCGATCATTACTAACCTCAAAGTTAATCCTTATTCAATAATAGAAAAATTCTATTATCGAATTGATGCAGCCCTTGATGCAGAAATCGCCCAAAAAGGCGATTACGCATCAGGGCAGACCGTTATTCGATTCAGAAATCGCCCAAAAAGGCGATTACGCATCAGGGCAGACCGTTATTCGATGCAGAAATCGTAATAATCGTTTAGCTAATCCTTCTTTCAAAGTCCTTCGTGCTTGAAGTAATTCACAATAAGCTGCGGAAAACCGAAGGTGGAAAGGTCGCTTAATTTTACTCTTAAAAAACCATCTTTAGGAGGTAAACAGGTTACAATATTTACTTTCCAAAAGCAGGCATGTAACTCCTGATGCGATAAAATATGTTTTCTCTTGATGGGCTGTTTGCTAATGACAGGTTGATGGATTTTCGCCATTTCGGGAATGGCAGGAGGAAAATCAGAGAGTTCAGACACCTCTACCAATGGAAGTTCATACAAGCCTTGCCATATATCCTTTTCATTTCTTCTCTTGATGTAAGTGGATATTCCATCAGTAACTAGAAAATAATGAAAATACCTTTTTTTAGCTGTTAGCTTCTTGCCTTTCACTGGATAATCCGACACCTTATTATATAGATAAGCATGACAAGCCATAGCGAAAGGGCAATCATCACAGTTGGGGGAGATGGGCTTACAGACTAGAGAACCAATCTCCATCATGGCCTGATTATGCTCTGCGGCATGTTGCTCATCCATCAATTCAAGAGCAAGCTCATTAAATGCTTTTTTTCCTTGAGATGAATCGATGGGAATATCCATCCCAAAAAAACGAGACAAAAAACGATAAACATTTCCATCCACAACGGGATGTGGCAAATCGAATGCAAAACTGGCAATGGCCGAAGCAGTATAATCACCAATTCCTTTTAGAGACCTGAGTTTTTTGAAGTCGGCGGGAAACTCTCCATTAAAATCCCTTAGCACTTGTTTAGCAGCAGCATGAAGATTTCGGGCTCTTGAATAATAACCCAATCCTTGCCAAAGTCGCAAAATTTGGTCTTCTGATGCTGAAGCCAAGTGTTTTATGGATGGGAAATTTTCAAGAAATTTCTCGTAGTACGGAAGTCCTTGATTTACACGTGTTTGTTGAAGAATAATTTCGGAAAGCCATATTTTATAGGCTTCTTTTGTACCTCTCCATGGCAAATTTCGACCGTTTTTTCGGTACCATTGCCTTAAATTCTTAGAAAATTCCTGATCCATATTAAATAATTAGGGCAAAAATAGGAAGTAATATTTTGTATTTCAGCAAGAAAGCATATCTTTGCAGCCCCTTAAAAGGAATTTATAATCAATAGTAAAGATGACAAAAGCAGAATTAGTAAACGAGATCTCCACAAAGACTGGGATCGAAAAGGTAGCAGTTCAGCAAACCGTTGAATCCATGATGAAAGTGGTTCGCAACTCGCTGATCAATAACGAAAACGTTTATTTACGTGGATTCGGTAGTTTTATCGTAAAGAAGCGTGCAAAGAAAACGGGACGTATTATCACCAAAAACGCTACCATCATTATTCCGGAACATTATATCCCAGCTTTCAAGCCAGCGAAAACTTTCACTGAGCGCGTGAAATCTGCACATAAAAATAAAACCACACCAGCTGAATAATCCTGAATGAAAAGTGCACAACTGAGGATCATCCTCATTGCCGGCACAATTCTACTTTCGACAGCTCTTTATTTTGCTCCTTCTCAGTTAAACAAGAAAGGAGCGGAACCTAAGGCAGCCGCAGAAAGTACAGAGGACGAATTCAACCCGGAAGCCTTATTGCGATCGGCAAAAGTTTCTCTCGACACCAACGCTCTTGAACAGCTTGAGTTCATTGAGAAGGCATCAGCCCTAGCAAACAATCAAGATACTGCCTTATTAGACAGTATTGGCAGAATCTGGGACAGAAACGGAATACCGGCTGCTTCCGCCATATGGTTTGAGCGAAAAGCACAAATAGTAAAGAGTGAAACATCATACCTTGATGCCGCTTATCGCTATTTTGATTCTTTTCGAATGGCCAATGACAGCGTTATTCAGTCGTTATTAGTTGGTAAAGCCATTACCAATTACAAAATGGTTTTAGAAATAAATCCGAATAATTTAAATGCAAAAACAGACCTTGGTGCCTGTTATGCAGATGGAACTTCGGATCCCATGAAAGGAATTATGTTATTACGTGATGTAGTAGCAGCAGATCCGAATCATGAAATGGCTCAATACAATTTGGGAATGCTATCGGTGAAGTCGGGGCAACTTGACAAAGCGATAGAACGATTCCAAAAAGTACTGGAAATAAATCCTGAAAGAAGTGAAATGAACTTTTACCTCGGTCAAGTTCATCTTCAAAAAGGAGATACAGCAGCGGCAATTCAGTCGTACGAAACATTCATCAAGAATGCAAAGTATGATGTATCCGATGTAATTAAAATGGTTCAAGCACTCAAGAAGAAAGCTTCTTGAAAAAGAAAATAGTTAAAACATTTAAAAAATTTAAGTTATGCCATCAGGTAAAAAGCGCAAACGTCATAAAATGGCGACCCACAAACGTAAGAAGCGTCTAAGAAAAAATCGTCATAAGAAGAAGAAATAAGCCATTTTAGGCTGATAGTAGCCATTCTGCATAAAAATATACAGAATGGCTACTCATATTTGCTATTTTTTATACGGATAGTCCCTGGACTATTCTGTTTTAAGGAATTTTATAATCCTCCTCAAGCAAAATTATTAGGCTTCAAGATTTGAACAGCGAACTCATTATTGATTCGTCGACTTCCGAGGTGCAAATTGCCCTTGTTGAAGACAAGCAGCTCGTAGAGTTAAATACAGAAAAGAAAGAAAAAGGCTTTTCTGTTGGTGACGTTTACTTGGGCCGTGTTAAGAAACTTATGCCTTCACTCAACGCCGCTTTTGTAGATATCGGCTATGAAAAAGATGCTTTTCTCCACTATCTCGATTTAGGAACCCAGGTTCAGTCCCTCATTAAGTACATGAAGAATTCGCAAGGCGGTACGCAAACCGATGGCTTGTTGAATAACTTCGAACTGGAAGCAGACATACACAAAGCCGGCAAAATCGGACAAGTGGTGACCACGAACCTAAACATCATGGTACAGGTTGCGAAAGAACCCATCAGTAGCAAAGGTCCTCGTATTACCGCTGAACTTTCATTTGCTGGACGATTTGTAGTCCTTGTTCCCTTTTCAGATGTAGTTTCCGTATCTCAAAAAATTAAGAGCAGTGCAGAACGCCTTCGCCTAAAACGTTTAGCGACGAGTATCAAGCCACGCAACTTCGGAATCATTGTTCGCACCGTTGCTGAAGGAAAAAAAGTTGCCGACCTTGATCGAGATGTGCAAGATTTAACTTCGAAATGGACTGCTTTGCATGAACAATTAAAATCGGCTACGCCGCCCGCAAAACTGCTGGGTGAAATCGATCGCGCTTCCACCATTTTAAGAGATTTACTCAATGCTAATTTCAATGCCATTCATGTCAATGATGTTCGCGTTGCAGAAGAAATAAAAACGTATTTGAGAGGAATTTCTCCAGATCAAGTCGACATTGTAAAGTTGTACAAAGGGAAGTTACCCATTTTTGAAAACTTTGGCATCGACAAACAAATCAAATCGCTTTTTGGAAAAACAGTGAATATGGCTGGGGGCTCCTACCTCATCATTGAGCATACCGAAGCCATGCATGTCATTGATGTAAATAGTGGTGGCCGTAATAAAGGTGCTTCCGACTCACAAGAGAACAATGCACTTCAGACAAACTTAATGGCGGCAAAAGAAATTGCCCGTCAATTTAGAATGCGTGATATGGGTGGAATCATCGTCATTGATTTCATCGACATGAAAAATACGGTGAATCGCAAAACCCTTTTCGACACCTTGCAAGCGGAGATGAAGCAAGATCGCGCGCGACACACTATTTTACCGCCAACAAAATTTGGTCTCGTACAAATCACCCGTGAGCGTGTACGACCTGTTACCGATATCATCACCGCTGAAAAATGTCCGGCCTGCGAAGGAACTGGAGAAATTAAAGCCTCCCTCCTTTTAATTGATGACATTGAAAATAATTTACGTTATCTCTGCGAAGAGCAAAACGAAAAAGGCTTAACATTACAAACACATCCTTTCGTTGCTTCCTTTTTGAAAAATGATTTTTGGAAATTCAAATCTTTCCAATGGAAATGGCGCAAGAAATATAAAAGCTGGGTGAAGATTGAACCCATCTCCAGCTACCATTTAATGGAGTTTCATTTTTTGAATAAGCAAGGGGAAGAGATAAAGCTTTAAAGGAATTGCAAATTGGCGAGTTGGTAAATTGGTAAATTAACTTGCTCTGTTGTTGAATAACACTCAATTGCTATCGGGACGGGAAGACGAGCCTGTCTGCCGGCAGGCAGGCATTTTGCTTCATCTAATTTAATTAGTAGATTTAATCTCTCAAATAAAAAGAAATCTCGATATGGTTGCGTTGTCTCGTCACCGCCCGTTCCGATAGCAATCTGGAGTTATCTAGAGAACATTATGTCCAATACATAAAGCCAAGTTTATGCAAGTGAAATTTAATAAATTTAAAATTGTAACGAGGATATATTTATTTATAATAATGCTATTTCAATGTGATTTATCTTATTCATTGAACATTAAAATTATAGAGAGTCAGTCTTTTATATCAGGACATGTAATGGATTCAATTTGGAGTCTAGTTGTTTCGGGAATGGGACACAATCCTTCAATTTCCCCTCAAACTGACTTAGACAACAATCTTTTCTTTGCAAATACAGACATTTTAATTATTTCATCTGGAGCTATAACTTTACCGCCTAACAGAATAAACACAATTATTCAGTTTCTTCAAAGTGGAAAACCTGTATACCTTCAATCAGAGCATTTACCAACTTTTAGTACGAATCAAGCCTTTTCATATATCATTTCTCAATTTGGTGGTATTTTTAATTGGAACAATACATTTTCTGGAACTCTTTCGTCTTTGACTGTACTTGGAAGTTTTGCTAATACAAATAATATTGTACCAACGTTAGGCTCTTTCTGGTATTCTGTTTCTGGAATTGGTGATTGTAATATGATTTATTTTTTGAAATATGGGAATCAATTTCATGGTTTTCATTATATCCCTACTAATAATTTGTTTGGTTCAATAATTTCAAATTCGGACCAAGATTGGGTTAGAAGTAATTCTAGTCCACAATTAATGGAAAACATAATTACACATCTGATTACACCTGATAGTTTGATTAATGTTTTACCTAATGTAAACCTCGGTAATGACACAACACTTTGCCAAGGCCAATCGATTACTTTAAATTGTAGTTCAGCAACATCATATCTTTGGTCAACTGGGTCCACTAATTCTTCAATCACTGTTTCTACACCTGGGACTTATTGGGTGCAAGCAAGCAACGGAATATGTTCCAACAATGACTCAATAAATATTACTTTTAATTCCTTTCCAATCCTAAATATAGGTACCGACTCTACGCTTTGCCAAGGTCAGACTATTGATTTAAATGCAGGTTCAGCAACTTTATTTCTTTGGTCAACTGGTTCCACTGATTCTTAAATCACTGTTTCTACATCTGGGACTTATTGGGTGCAAGCAAGCAATGGGCAATGTTCTAACACAGATTCAATAAATGTAATTTTCAATTCAATTCCAACTGTTAATCTCGGCAACGACACTACATTATGCCAAGGACAAACTTTTACTTTAAATGCAGGTTCTGCAACCTCATATCTTTGGTCAAACAATTCGACCACTTCTTCCATCACTGTTTCTAATTCGGGGACTTATTGGGTGCAAGCAAATAATGGACAATGCTCCAATAGAGACTCAATAAATATTACTTTTAGGTAATTGTAACGTTTAGGCACCTTGTTAGTTCTAAATCGTATTCTATTTAAGTATGTGCTTAATTCATACACGGAATGAACTTATTCTAGAGGGGAACTACATTCTCATTGACTACATTTAAGATAAGCCTAAAGTGGAAATCGAAACAATATATGATTTTAACCAATTGCTTTAACTATGAATGATTAATGATTTATTTTATGTAGTTCGCTTTCCTCATCATTTTTCTAAAAATTACATCATAATTATTTACTATTTATTTTTTAATATTATTATTAGATTATGAAGAAAAAGTCTGAAACTATCATTGAAGTAGAAGAAGTAATTCAAATGTTTAAGCAACATGATCCAGAAAATTACTATGTGATTATTAATCGAATTAAATATTTTGTTGGCAAGGAAAAGATGTTTTTAAAACGCATGCTGATAGGGGCTATTTCGGCATCGGTAGGCGGTTATGACATATTAAATAAGGAGCGTAGTGAAATTGAAAATATATTATTAAACCAAACAATTTCTGATCAAGAAAAAATTAAACTTATTTGTTTAGCTATTCATTTCAGATTAATATAGAAGAACATGTAGTGTCCTACGATTTTATCAATCTCAAATTTTTCAAATTGTGAAACAAATCTAATTGATAATCTTCTAGCGATTTCTCTCATTTCAGGTAATGAACTATGTTCAATAAAGTGAAATGCTTTATATTTATAGAGGATAATATTAGAGGGATGTGTAACAAAACAAAAAGTCCACTCTGTATCCTCATAATTGAAAGCAGAATTTTCAATAGTAATTATTGAAAATATATGATCAACAAAAATGGTCATTTCTTGGTTATTCATTGTATTATCTTTGATCAACGAAAATAAAAAAAGCAAGGAATAAAAGCATGTTTATTTTTAATGGAATACAAATGGTTAATTCTATCAATATATTATTCAGTGATAAGTGATTGAGAAGAAGATAAGGTTTATAATATTAAATTCCCTTTTTTCTTTCATCAGGGTATTTTTTCAACTAGACGTTTGGCTTTTTTCAAGAATATGGCATAAAATTCATCTTCATTTCACAATTGATTTTTTTTATTTATATAACATGTTGATTATCATTTAGTAATTAATTTGAAAGGATTCTTTGATTTTCAATTAATCACTTAAGTTTGAATGATCAGACTTGAAGTATGTTGAAGTAAATAATTTGTGGGTTGATAAACACTTTGAGATTAGCATTTTGAATTGGGGGGCGTTTGACTAGCAATTGAAATTTCAGTAAGGGTCAATTAGGTAAGAGAAAAAGCAATTTACATTTCAAAATTTCTGGGTTAGTTTTAGTTATCTTTTATTATGTTAAAAATATTGCTTAACCTTTAAACCTATTTGTATGAAAAAATTATTTGCCCTCAGTTGGTTTTTACTCCAACTAACTTTTGGATTTAGCCAAAACATTAATGATGTTGCATTTCGTTCGGTGAACACCTCAAATCCAGACAGTCTATCGTGTAGTTTTGTTGTCAGTTTGTCGGATTCAACTCAAATAGACAAAGTCGAAATTGAACTTGGCTCAACTGAAGGTCAAAATGATTTAATAAATCAAAATTTTGATTTTGACAGTAACGCTAATCTTCCGAGCGGATTTTCTTATCTGAGAATTGGAAATAGAGTTAGTTTGGAAACAGGAACTATTCCTGCATATCCAACTTTCTTTGGTCGAGCTCGCTTAAAATTATCCAATGGGCAGTACACCTCCTATTTTTCATTTATAGCAAATTAATTAACACTGAAATTTAACTTAAAATCTTATTCCCATGAAAAATATCATAGGCGTTTTATTAGCATGCATAATTTTAAATTTATCAGCATTCGCAGGTAATTACACCTGGACAGGCACAACAAATACGAATTGGGGTACAAGTACTAATTGGTCTCCAAATGCTGTTCCAGGATCATCTGATACCATTAATATTAATACGACAACAAATTCTTTAACTCTTACATCACATCGAACTATAAAGAGATTAGTTATAAATTCTGGAGTACTTAATTTAGGAGGTGATACACTCACGATATCTACTTCAACTGGTCTAAATGGAGGGACGATTAATAATGGTGTATTTAATGCAAATTGTACAGCATTGGTGAATTTCAACGGTACTACATTCGGTGCCTTTGTAATAGCGAAGGGACAAATAAAATTGAATGGTTGTGTATTTAATAGTACCGCTTCCTTCGAACATATTGGTTCTGCTACTGGAACTGGAGACGGAGGGAATACTTTTAACGGAGTTACTACTTTAAAAAATTCGGGAACCACTGCCTTACGTTTGGCAGTGACTAATGCCGATACATTTAACAATGATGTTATAATTAAAAATGTTTCCCCTTCAGGCTCTGGTAATTTACAACTTTCTTATGGTGCGGCAACTTATTTCAACGGAAACATTGAAATAAGTTCTACTTCTTCATTTGGTGTTAGCTTCAGTTCACAAGGTACTTGAAGCTCTATACTAGCATCTGGCAAGGCTATTTCAATTGGAAGTGCAGGATTTACTGGTACTTTAGTAATGCAGAACTTTACACAAACAGGCAGTACGGCTCAAACGTTGTCGATATCGAGCGTTTTGAATATTACCAATTCAACATTTAATGGCGCATTCACAAGTACATCCACCTCCATTTTATTGTCTGGTTGTACTTTTAATAACGTAACTTCTTTTACCAAAACTGGAACTGCACATGATTACTCTGCAGGTGGTAATTATTTTGCTAATAATTCAACTTTTACAAACAGTGCATCAACCGCAGCTAGAATTAGATTGGCTAATTCAAGTGGAGACATTTTTGGTGGGGATGCTACTTTTAATACAAGTAACGGATTAATTGAAGTGGCGTATGTTGACACCACAGACTTTCAAGGTGATGTTACTATCAATAATTCAAAAGTAACATTCAATAATAGTTCAGGTTTTGTAATGTGTACTGGTGGTACATCTCAAGAGTTTGGAGGGAGTGCGGATTATAAGATCGGCAAACTCATAATTAATAAAACCGTGAATGGAATAACGTTACATAAATCGGCAACCATTGATAGTGTTTTAACACTCACTAAGGGTATAATTTTTACCGACACTATAAACATTGTCACATTAAAAGCTGGAAGCACTTGTAGTGGTGCAAGTAGTTTGAGTTTTATAAATGGTCCAATGGTTCGATATGGGGCATCTAGTTTTACTTATCCCATAGGGAGTGATTTAAAGTTTCGTCCAATAACAGTTTCTGCTTCAAGTATGTCTACAGATGCACTCAAAATGCAATTTATAAATTCTGCACCTCAAAATTCTTCGACTTGCGATACCACTATTCGACTAGGTTCATGTGAAAATTGGAAAGTAGTTTATATTTCAAATTCCAAGAGCAGAATATTTACTATTTCTTGGGATAATCTATCCTGTGGAGTGCCAAGAAACAGCGAAATAGTTATTTCCGGATGGAATGGATCAATATGGAAAAACTTAGGCCAATCCAGTATTTCAGGTGGATACCTTCAGGGAACAGTATCTTCAACAGATTCTTCTGCTTCAACATTTGTTTGTCTTGGTACTTTGAAAAATAACCTTTCCATTGATTCAGTTGTGCTTGGAGAATTACTTAATTATTCTTTATATACGAGGGATTCAATATTAATGAATGAATCCGTCTATTCAATTGGTAAAGTAGGTTCAAATTATATTAATTACAGTGTTACTGCTACTGATTCTGTTTTAACAAATTATAACGGCTCAACGGCTATGGCATCAAATGATTTGATCAATCTACTTGGAACTTTAAATTCGCTTTCACGTGTACAATTGGACACTGCTCAATTGTACAATGGTACATTAAACAATGGTATATATGAGGTAACAACAGATCTAAATATTAATAGAGAGGTTGTATTAGATTCAAATAAGATGTATATAATTTTTGTTAAAGGAAAGTTAAGTTTAGGTGACAATAGCATTTTTTCTTCCATAAGCAATAAGCCAAGGAATGTGATTTTTGTAACTGATACTTTGTTGGTTGATTCAAATGCATTTATAAATGCCACATTAATTTCTCATCAGAAATTGGTACAAATAGGAGAAATGCTCTATTCTCAATTGAGCATGTTTTCATTTAATGATTTAATAATTAGTAATGACTCCAATGATTTTGATAAATATGCAACTTACTATCAACCAAATTTTAATACAGTTCTAAAGGGATGCACTAACTTACCACAAGGATGCAATAATTTGGTCTTGAATCCAGGGTTTGATGAGTGTGTTTCCCCGCCTGCTACCCTAGCTGCGATAAATAACGGTAGATGTTGTAATTGGATTTCACCTACACAAGGTTCTCCTGAATATTTCCATCAAAATGCAGTTAGTTGGTTAGGCGTTCCTTTCAATCAAATTTGGGCTCCTGTTTGGCCTATCTCTACACAAGCTGATCATGGTAATTATGGTGCTTTGGGTTCTTATGTTGGGGTAATTCCATTTCAACAATTTAATCCTGATGTAAGAGAGTATGTTCAAGGAAGTCTGACTATTCCTTTAAGTACTAACCAAAATTACTATGGAGAATTTTATACTAACTTGTGGGATCAAAGTGCCTGGTCAACAAATAGAATGGGAATGTTTATTTCACAAATATTTCCTAATCCTAATAATGGATTAGTTTTGCAAAACATTCCACAAATAGATCATAATCCTGCATTGAGTTTAAATGATGAAGTCGGATGGATGTTAATTAATGGTTGCTTTACTGCGGCAGGTGGTGAAACTAGAGTTACTATTGGTTCTTTCGCAAATGATGCTAACACAACTGTTGTTGCACAACCTGGCCAGGTGTTTCCTTTTACGGGTCAACCATATTATTTAATTGATGATGTGTCAATAGTCCCAATTGAAGTAAACGCAGGAACTGATGTGACTGTAGCGTGTACAGGATCTAACGTAATTGGAGGGACAAATTGTCTAGAGGATCTTAATCCGGGACAATTTACATATAACTGGATTTTAGTTTCTGGAAATGCAGCTTTTGGTTCCTTATCAAATTCAAGCATTCAATTTCCAACTTTTACAGCAAGTAACACCAGCCCGATTATTCAAACACTTGTCTATCAAGTTCAAATTACCACTCCTGGTGGAATTGCCAATCCTCTGGGCTGTACTGCTGAGGATCAAATTACTGTAACAATTTTACCATGCTGCACATTAAACGTTGCCCTAGCCGCAGAGAATGCCTGTTTACCAGCTTTAACTGGATCTATAACTGGAGTTCTTTCAAATGGTACCGCTCCATACAACATAATCTGGCTTCAAATATCAGGAGGGTCAGCAAACGGCAATTTCAATACAAGTACAATTCCATTTACAATTTCCAATTTAACTCCTGGGTCATATTCCGTTTTGATTACAGATGCAAATAATTGTACATCTTCTGCAACAACTAATATTGTATCTTCTAGTAACCCGGCACCTCCGATTATTTCAGGGTCTACATCATCTTGTGTTGGAACTTCAATATACTCAGTAAATGTAATTCCTGGACTTACTTATACATGGTCGTTTCTACCTTCATTTTCTGTTGCTGGTGCTTCCGTTCAGTTCAATCCACTAAATGCAGCAGGATCCTCTACAAATGCAACTTTTACTGTCCCTAATGGCCAGTATAGTAATTTTATGCTTCAGGTTGTTGCAACGAATGCGGATGGTTGTAGTTCAAGTAATACATTTGCAGTTGGGCAGTGTTGTCCACCAGATCCTAATAGAGTAGAAATAATTAATGGAAATTCTTCTGCTTTTACTAATGGATATCCTCAATCTATAAATATTCAAGGTACATTTATAGTTTCAACACTATTAGTTGATTGGTTTGCAATGGATATTACTATGGGACCTGGCGCAGAGATAATAGTTTTAAGTGGCTGTACTCTAAGAATTCGTTCTTCTGTATTAAAACCGTGTACAAATGTATTTTGGAAATCTATTTCGGTTTATGGAATGCTCTTATCATATTATTCTGAATATCAAGGTGCGCAATATGCTGTTGATGTATATACAGGTGGAGGATATACGATAGAAGGATTATCAGAATTTTATGATAACTACGTCTCATTACGTGTTGCAGGTTCCAACTCTAATGGCCAAACTCGAATTATTAGAAATTCTGATATAGGGTTACATCCTGGAAGTTCAATTTATTCAAATTTACAAGACTATCTTGGTCAAACTCCATCAAGTAGATTGAGTGTTTCTTGTAACGCAAGACCTTATGCAGGCATTGAGTTGAATTTTGCTGGTGCAAATACGGTTGGGTCATTAATACCAAATCAAAGACTATATATTCGAGATGCAACGTACGGTATTTATGCTTCTACTTATTCATTTTTAAATGTAGTTCAAACATCCATTGAAAATATTTATAACGATCCATGTAATATTTTCAGTCCTTCAAAAGGATCAGGGATTTATGCATTTACTCGAAACCCATTCGGTGGAAATGTAAAAGTTAGTGACGGAGGGGCTGGTACAGCTTTTAAAGTTTTTATAAAAAATTGCAGGACGGGAATTAAAACAGAGGGTGTTGCTCCAACAGTATTTAATACAAATATATCTGATGTTTTTACAGGCATTCATTCCACTTTTCTTCCATCAAGATCCTTTCAAAATTTAACAACTATTCATGGTAACAAAATTTCATTTAAAAACCACGGAATTTTTATTAATAACACATACTCCGATTTTTTTGCTAGTATTCAATACAACGATTTATCTGATTTAGCAAATTTAGTATCAGCCAAAATTTCTGGTGGGATAATTGTTATTGGACAAAAAATTCTAGGTAGTGAAGTAATAATTGAAAACAACATTCCAATTCAAATGGATCATTCAAGATTTGGAGTTTATGTAGATGGTTTATCAAGAGTTGATTTGAATAATAACAAAGTATTTTTAAATAGTTTGATAAAACAACAAAGAGGAATTGTTTTTAAGTCGAGCGATGATCTTAAGGTTGCTGATAACGATGTTTTTGGTGTTGCCCCAACTTCTACGCCTAATCGATTTAGGTTAGGTTTACTTTTAGAATCTAGTGGAAACGTTAACTTGCAATTTAATGAATTCCATTGTAATCATTTTGTAAATATGAGCCAAAGTATCTTTTTTGATAATACTTCTTCAAATCTTGACTTAGCTAATAATGTAATGGAAAATAATCAAGATGGAATGCATTTAGAAACCGCTATAGTGAATAATCAGATCGATAAATTCAATAAGTGGTGCGGTAGTCAAACAAATAGTTCCATCTATGCTTCTCCGGGTTCTGCTGCTTCTTTTTTAGTTACTAATGCTACAGCTGTTGCTCCTCCTTCAAATTGTTTTTATGATCCATATCAATTTTCTGTTTTAGGTCTGGGTAGTGTTACTGTTAATACAAATCTTAATTCTATAAATGATCCAGGGTGTTTAAGTATACCTATAATGGATACGAACGATATTACCGACTATGATAGGTATATAGCAGATTCCCTTGAAAGTAGTAATTTGCCTGTTGAGACACAATACCAACTTCGAAGACTTTTATCTTTTAAATTAATAATAAATCCTGATTTAGTTGAAAATGATAGCTCCATGTTTAGATTTTGGAATTCGGAGCAAAATTCAGAACCAATAAAATTGGCTAATTATGATCTTGAAGTACGCAATATATTCAATCCAATTGCACAAGATTCTGGTCTCTTAGCATCAGCAATCCAGAATTTTTGGAGTTCGTATTCCGAAATAAGTTTAATTGATAGTTTAATAAGCATCGATTCTACATTTAGTGATGAATTGATTTTACAAAGACGAGATGATGAAGCAAGAAATTTGGATTCGCTTCAGATTATCCTAGATTCTCTTCTAAACATAAATAATGTATTGCTGAATGAAAAAGCGTCTGAAATTAGTGATCGATTAAATGCAGAAGACCTGATTTCTGATTTAGCTATTTTAGAAAGACAATTTCTGATGTTTCAATTAAAATACGGTCCATGGTCAAATGAAATTATAAGCGAAGCAGATTCGAATCTAATAATAGAAATTGCAAATCGATGTTTATATACGAATGGTCTACCTGTTTCAAGGGCAAGAGGATTTTATTCAAGTTGGTTTGATGACATTATTGTAGATGATGATTTATGTAATAGTAATAATAGATTATTGACCCCCAAAGAGAATGATATTCTTGTTAATTCTTTCAGCCTTAATCCTAATCCTACTAAGAATCAATTAACTGTGAAAATCAATTTGAAAGATGAAGAAAATTCATTTGAAGGAAATCTTAATATTTATTCCTACGACAGGAAATTAATTGCTACCTTTAAATTATCAAGTTATAATACCAATTTGGATATTTCTGCGATTGTAAATGGTTTATATATCGTTGAGATTAATTCCG
>JANOPQ010000253.1:0-1707 GCA_031421935.1 Bacteroidota bacterium
GTGCAGGAACCAGCGTAACCTTTACGGCGGTTCCTACTAACGGTGGTGCCTCACCGTCTTATCAATGGAAAGTAAATGGAGGGAATGTAGGTACCAACAGTACTACTTTTACTACATCAACTCTGACCAATACACAAGTAGTGACTTGTGTGTTGACGAGCAATGCAGCTTGTGCAAGTCCAACAACGGCTACATCGAACAGCATCACGATGATTGTAAATCCTGTGGTAGTACCATCGGTATCCATCTCCGCAAACCCAGGAAATACTATCTGCTCTGGAACAAGTGTCACCTTTACAGCGGTCCCTACTAACGGTGGCGCTAGTCCGTCTTATCAATGGAAAGTAAATGGCGGGAATGTAGGTACCAACAGTACTACTTTCACTACATCAACTCTGACCAATACACAAGTAGTGACTTGTGTGTTGACGAGCAATGCAGCTTGTGCAAGTCCGACCACAGCCACCTCCAATAGCATTACGATGATTGTAGTTTCTGGATTGGCTTCCGTTACTTCTGTAACTCCTAATTCAGGATTTGTCGGTGCTTCAATTACAATTAAGGGTATTCGGTTCGCTACGGCTACCTCCGTACAGATTGGATTAGGTACTACATCTTTGATTACTGTTTCTGGAGATACCATGATCACGATGAACGTTCCTGTCGGGTCCACAACGGGTATAGTTAGAGTTACAAATATTTGCGGGACTAATGTATCAGGACCAACCTATACAGTTACTTCAACTTCTTCAAGCTTATCACTCACTTTTTTAATAGAAGGTTATTATTCCTCAGGGACAACGATGTCGCCTGTCTTATTTAATTTGGGATTGAATCCGACTCCAACAGCTTGTGATTCTGTAACCGTACAATTAAGGCAAGCTGCTACACCGGGAGTAGTTGACTTTTCTGCAAGTGGCATTGTGAATTCGTCGGGGAATATTAATTTATCTTACCCGGGTGCTGTCAATGGTAATTCATATTACATTGTTGTAAATCATCGGAATGCTGTTCAAACATGGAGTAATTCAATTGCATTCAGTGCAGCTACCACCTATAACTTCAGAACGGCCGCATCTCAAGCTTTTGGTTCTAACCAAGTGCAAGTAGCACTAGGTGTATGGGCGATGTACAGTGGAGATTTAAATCCGCAGGATGAGATCATTGATATTTTGGATCAAGGTGTGATTGACAATGATATCTTTAATTTCGCAGGTGGCTATGTTGTCTCTGACTTAAATGGAGATGGATTCGTTGATATCGTTGACCAATCAATTGTAGATAATAACATCTCGAACTTTATTGGATCTGTTCATCCCTAAGCTGAAAAACAATTAAATAAGAAAGCCGAAAGACTCAAGGTCTTTCGGCTTTCTTATTTTGTTTAAATAAATATAAACGTATCTACAGAAACGTTATATATCAAGTACGCTATTGTCTATTTAATTTTGCAGTGTTGGTTTAGTTGAAATTGAATCTTAACCAAAATTCTTTAAAAGAAGAGAAAAATATTTAAGTTTGATTCCCTTTGTCAAAGTCATAATTATCATCTAACATCTAACATCTAATGTCCGTGACTGAAATAGGTTGACCAAAAAATCAACCTAAAATGGAAACGAAAAAAGCAAAGAAAACAAAGTATTTAGAGCAGCGACGAGTCTTCAGTGAAGCTGTACAACGTTCAGTGGTAAAGGATGTAGAGCAAGG
>JANOPQ010000254.1:0-23017 GCA_031421935.1 Bacteroidota bacterium
ATGCCCGCTTCCATTTCATTTTTTAATGCCGATGTGTCCTACGTTTTGCGAAGCAAAAATGGGATCCGTTTATGGTTGTCTGATGTGATCAAGAAAGAAGGATTTCAGCTCGGAGAATTAAGCATTATCCTCTGTAGTGACGAGTATTTATTTAAGATGAATGTTCAGTATCTTAAACACAAAACCTATACTGACATTATCACTTTTGATCAGTCAGAAAGTAAAGGCGAAGTTTCTGGCGAACTATACATCAGTATAGATCGCATTAAAGACAACGCTAAGACATTAAATATCAGTTTAATAGATGAATTACACCGCGTAATTGTACACGGCACACTTCATTTATGTGGTTATGGTGATAAGGACCCGAAATCAAAGTTGAAGATGACTCAAAAGGAGAATTTTTATCTTCTAAAGAGAACGTTTTTGTAGTTCCACGTGCCCTGGAAAAAGGTGAATCAAATTGAAAAATACTTGTAGGTACGCATTGCATTGCGTACCTACAAGTATTCACATCCCCTATCAAACCCGCCATCGCTCATTCTGAAAACATTTCAGAATGAGCGATGGCGGGTTAAAATGCACATTTACTTGTTTATAACTCAGTTCATTAACTGTTTATTAACTTGTATAATTGGTTGATATACAATATATTTGTTTTTATACACAACCTGTGTATAGTTTAAATTAGAGTTTCACGTGGAACAATGAATGATCAAACATACGATGTAATTGTAGTGGGGGCAGGACACGCAGGTTGCGAAGCCGCCGCCGCCGCCGCTAACATGGGATCAACGGTTTTGTTGATGACCATGAATATGCAAACCATCGCTCAGATGAGTTGTAATCCCGCTATGGGCGGTATTGCCAAAGGGCAAATTGTAAGAGAAATTGATGCTTTGGGAGGCTATTCGGGGATTGTCAGTGACCGATCTGCCATCCAATTTAGGATGTTAAATAGGTCGAAAGGGCCTGCTATGTGGAGTCCTAGAACGCAAAATGACCGAATGCTTTTTGCTTCGGAGTGGAGGAAGATGTTAGAACAAACTCCTAATGTCGACTTCTGGCAGGATATGGCCAACGGGATCGTCGTGGAACAAGGTAAGGTTACCGGAGTCAAAACTTCTATGGGGCTTGTTTTCAAAACACGGGCTGTTGTGCTCACCAATGGCACCTTTTTGAATGGGATTATCCATATAGGCGAGAAGCAATTCGGAGGCGGTAGAACGGGCGAAAAGGCCTCTACGGGCATTACCGAACAGCTCGTAGAGCTTGGGTTTACCAGTGGGCGTATGAAAACGGGTACACCACCTCGAATTGATGGCAGATCGCTTGATTATTCGAAGATGGAAGTGCAAGAAGGAGACACCCATCCTGGTCGATTTAGCTTCACTAAAACTCCGATTCCAGCTACTCAGCGGCCTTGTCATATTACCTATACCAATGAGAATGTACACGATGTTTTGAGGACTGGATTCGAGAAATCGCCCATGTTTACAGGTCGAATTCAAGGCTTGGGTCCTCGGTATTGCCCCAGTATTGAGGACAAAATTTCCCGCTTTGCCGACCGCGATCGCCACCAATTATTTGTTGAACCCGAGGGCTGGGATACGGTCGAAATCTATGTTAATGGGTTTTCCTCATCGCTTCCCGAGGATGTCCAATTGAGAGCCTTGAGGCTTATTGAAGGTTTTGAAAACTGCAAAATGTTCCGTCCAGGTTACGCCATTGAGTACGATTATTTCCCACCCACTCAACTAAAGCCAACGCTTGAAACTAAGCTTGTGGAGGGACTTTATTTCGCCGGACAAATCAATGGAACCACCGGATATGAGGAAGCGGCTTGTCAGGGATTGATGGCTGGAATCAATGCCCATCGTAAAGTGAATGAGGATTCTGAAATAGTATTAGGAAGGTCAGATGCCTATATCGGAGTTTTGATCGACGACTTAATTACAAAGGGTACGGATGAGCCTTATCGAATGTTTACAAGCCGCGCAGAATTCAGAACTTTATTACGTCAAGATAACGCAGATTTAAGATTAACGCCACTAGGATACGAAATTGGACTTGCTACAAAAGAACGATTCGACACCTCATACACTAAAAGTACTGATTATCAACTAATTGTGAAATCAATAAAAGAAACGTCTATTTCTCCAGAAGAAATAAATCCTTGGTTGGAAGTATTGAAAACAGATCCAATTCGTCAAAAATTAAAAATTGTAAATATTTTAAGTCGGCCACAAGTTGGACTCAATGAAATGATGAACGCAATTCCGGTTGTCGAAAAGTTGGTAAATGAAATTTCAAAAGACGAAGAAACGATTGAGCAAGCTGAAATAAACATTAAGTATGAAGGCTACATAGAACGCGAGTTTGAGCTAGCGGAAAAGATGAATAGATTGGAAAATGTAGGCATTCGGGAAGACATTGACTACTCCAAAATCCAAAGTCTAAGCAATGAAGCTCGCCAGAAATTCACTGAAATAAGGCCTGTAACGCTGGGTCAAGCTAGTCGAATATCAGGCGTAAACCCTGCAGATATATCCATATTGATGGTTTATATAGGCAGATAAATATTTCTTAAAAGCCTGTGTGAAGTGGGTGGTTCCACGTGGAACTAACCGTTAGTAAACCTTCGTCTACCGTAAAAAGAGACAGAAAGTGAAAAAGTATGGGTTGGATAGACCGTTAGTAAACCTTCATCTACAGTAAAAAGAGCTATTGATTTGAAAATATGAGTTGGGCAGACCGTTAATAAAGCGGTCTACCCAATCAAAAATGGCAAAGAAGTGAAGTTTAGAGGCTAAAAGAGACTGTTAGTAAGAGCTCGTCTAAAGCGAAAAGAGTCTTGAAAGGGAATATGTTGATGTATATCTGAGATAAACTTCAATAGGACAGAAGAGAGTAATCCGAGTCAATAATTCATACCTCAATTCAGGTGTTATGAGAGCTAAATTATGGTGAAAATTCAGTTTAAATCAACGAAAAATTAAATAGAAAAGTCGAAATACAGAGTACTTGAATGTGATTAAGATGTTTTTCGTGGAACCTCAAGTTTAAGCGTAACATGGGTGCTGCTAAATCAAAACAAACAAGAGTAAACATCAAAAATACTCGCTAAAAGTGCCCTAAAAAGTCAACCAAAATGCTCATTATAACCATGATAATCGTTACATTTGCTCTATGGGAGAGTCTAACGTTGACGCCTATACGAAAATATGCCAGAGTTTCTTGAACATTGTCCGGTATGTGGACATACAGGGTCGGTGCCCTACCTCGAAGTAAAGGATTATACCGTGTCGGAAGAGGTTTTCCAACTCGTTAAATGCCCTTCCTGCGACTTCGTTTATACTAATCCTCGCCCAGAAGCAAATGCAATTGGGAAGTACTATAAATCAAGCGACTACATAAGCCATACGAACAGTGGAAAGGGCTTAATGAATAGCCTTTATCAACTTGCTAGAAGACGTGCTATTCGAACAAAGCTTGATTTTATCAGCACTTTAGATCCTACTCCGCGGACTCTTCTTGACTATGGTTGTGGTACAGGAGAATTTCTAGCTGCTGCAAAAGAAGAAGGATGGGTTTGTGCCGGTCTAGAACCCGACGATGATGCTCGAAAATTGGCAATTGAAAACCATTCATTGAATGTAGATCGCCCCGAACATCTAAAAGAACTTCCTTCGGGACAATTTGGTGCGATTACGTTGTGGCATGTATTAGAACACGTACATCAGCTAAAGGAGACAGTAGATCAACTTAAAAGATGCTTAAGCTCAAAAGGAGTATTGGTGATAGCTGTACCTAATAGGACCGCGTATGAAGCCGAAATTTATGGTCCGCATTGGGCGGCATACGATGTTCCACGTCATTTGTATCACTTTAGCAGAAAGCCCATGCTCCAATTGATGGACAATGCCGGTTTTGAGTGTCATAGCATTCAGCCCTTGTTCTTTGACCCTTTCTACATTTCGCTGTTGAGTGGCGGCTATAAAAACGGATCAAAAAACTTCATTTCGGCATTGTGGTACGGAGTTCAAACTACCATCAAGGGAAAAAAGGACATCGATAAAAATTCGTCGTTGCTTTATGTATTTACGAAGAAATGAAAGAGTAAGAGAGTAGGAGAATAGGAGAGTGGGAGAGTGGGAGAGTGGGAGATCGCGAAGTTTCGCGAGGAGATGGGAGTGCTGCCTGCGCTGCCTGAGCTTGTCGAGGGCAGCTTGTCGAAGGAAGAATAGGGGCATTTACCAATGAAAAAAGTAGGATTTTTGAATTAAGCGTTATCCAAAAAGTCTAATTATTTATTTTCTTGTTTGAATTTATAGCTTCGAATTAGACCGTTTAGAATTTTTAATAATTCTTCGATGTCTATTAGAATTTTTTCTGTACCATCTTTATTTGTAAATTTTAAATCTAATGCAATTTGAATTAAAGTTTCTAATTCAAAAAGTGAACCTCGTGATATGTAGAGGAATTGGATAGTATCTTAAAGGTAATTCGACCTATTCCTTCGCTGGAATTGAAATTGCAGCTCTCTTCATTTGTTGTGTCAATGAAAATATTTCTTCTCTTGTAATATTATAAATATTCAAAGCAAGTAATTTGGATTTCTGCCATACAATTAAATTATGATGTTTTCTCATTTTAGAATAAGAGAATGGGATAGTAGGAGAGTAGTAGAACTTAATTTATTTTTTTAACATTAATTTCAATTTCTTTTTCCATCTGACTAAAATGTTAGTACGCGTTGCAAATTTATTTACTGATCTTCTGATAGCAGTTTTTTAAACATTTTTAGTCGTATACAAATGAATAAGGCACATTAACTTCTTCTTTTTCAACTTTTAAATTTCTCCCATCTAAACGCTCCGACTCTCCCTGCTCCGACTCTTCGATTCTCCCCTGCAGCACGCACTTCATGCGGCAGCAGGGCAAGCGAACTCCGTCCCGATAGCTATCGGGACTCCGACTCTCCGATCTCCTATTCTCGTATTCTCCTATTCTCCTATCTCCTTCCCGATAGCTATCGGGACTCCGAATATTATTATATTTATGGTCTGATTCAACCATCATGAAAAAAATTCTACATCTTGTATTTATATTTTTCGGGCTACAAGCATCTGCACAAATCACAATTAACAGTACACATCTTCCTCCTGCCGGACAAACATGGGTAGAAGCGGTAGATGAATTTTATAATGCTGCGATTACACCTGGAGGAGCTAGTCAAACATGGAACTATTCAGGACTTTTAACAACTTCCCTAGATACTACAAGCCTTTTAACAGCTGCAAGTACTCCGTATGGTACAACCGACTACCCCAACTCTAATTTAGCAATACATCAAGAAGAAGACAGTTCTTATTTATATGTTACCAGTAATATTTCTGGACTCTATTTAGATGGATATTATTTTTATACTGTTGAACCACCCTTTGGACAAAACGCAATTCCATTTGCTCCAGCATATCGATTTGTTCCAACGCCGTTCACGTACTTAGATAATTATAACAGCATGTATAAATATGTGATTGATATAGATACAGCATTGCCTTATATTCGATTTGTACATCAAGTAAATATTTCATTTTTGTGCGACGGTTATGGCACTCTTCAGTTGCCAGGAGTAACTCACGCCAATTCCCTTCGCACGAAACAAACAGAAATAATAACCGATAGTTTGTTAGCAGATACCGCAGGGAACGGAGTATTTTTTTCATTTTCTCCTCCATCCATAGAACAAAACATACTTTACCGTTGGTTTAAAGGATCGCAACCAACCATCGTATTAACATTGGAAGCAGATAGCGCAGGAACACAATGCAGCCGAAGTGCCTATATGTATAACTGGTTTACCACATCGGTAGGCGAAAATCCATCAGCAACAACCACTGTTCATGTATTCCCAAATCCGACATCTAATCTGGTTAATGTTTCTTTGCCACAGGAAGGAACCAAGGATGATATATTTAAACTTTATGATATCAACGGAAAAGTGATACGTGAAACAGCGTTAAAAGGAATGAAACAATATTCCTTTTATGTGAACAATTTGCAAAGTGGTGTTTATTTGTGGTCGGTGAAAAGTTTAAATGCAAGTGGGAAGCTGGTGGTGGAGTAATAAGTTGTGATCGTGTAGCGAAATTGTTTTAGAAAACTGAATATAAGAAAAAGACCGTGAAATAATTTTATGATTTTAGATACTTTCCATATCACGGTATATGGGTCATATTTTTAAAATATAAAAATAAGAGAAAGCATATATTGACTTCCCTCTCTTCATTAAAAGGTTGCCTCTCCACCGGGCAACCTTTTTTGTGCGTATATGTGAATCTTGCAAACCTTTTTAATAATTGTGTAATGATTACCCTGACGAACACCCTCACCTTTGTATCACATCAGTTCCTATTAGCTGATATCTATATATCAAAGGTCTGATTTCCTTTTGACCATCGCAATCAATCTAATGAATGCAGGTTAAAGGAGATAACAGAAATAAAATGCAAGCTTTTTAACTACCCTTTAATAAGGTAGGACAAAGCTTTTGAGTAAGGTTTTTCTTCGTTTTAAAATGCAGAAACAATCAACATATATTTTAATTAAATAATCTCAAACAAAATAAAAATGAAAACAATTCTCATAGTAATTACAACATTTATAATCACCTCAGGTGCTTATGCGCAGACCGATTCAACAACGAACAAGATGAGTCCTCCCGAAATCAACAATCCAAACGACGGGATTGTTCAAAGTCCTTCTCGCGATACACTAACAACCCATCCTGATGGATATACAATGCAAAATGGAAAAATGATGGTCGTAAAAGACGGAAAAGTAACCATGATGGAAAAGGATGTCACGCTCTCAAATGGAACAGTAATCATGACTAATGGATACTACATGAAAAAAGGGGGCACAAAAATGATGATGAAAGAAGGTCAACACATGGACGTTTATGGGTATACGATTTCAATGAATTCCACAACACCTACATCACCCACCGCTCCAGAAACGCCAAAAAAATATTAAAAAACCAAAAAGTAAATAAAATGGAAAAGGAAAAAGCAATTGAAGTGTTAAATACACTGATCACCATCAATAACGATAGAATTGAAGGCTACGAAACAGCATCTAAAGAAACCGAAGAACAAGAATTAAAGACGTTGTTTGGAAAATTTATTTCAACAAGTCGCAAATGCAAACAAGAATTAGTAAGTGAAGTAACAAGGTTGGGCGGCGAAGTAGCTGAAGGAACCATGACATCAGGAAAGTTTTTTCGTGTATGGATGGATGTAAAGGCAGCACTCACCGGTAAAGACCGTAAAGCAATTCTCGACTCTTGCGAATATGGTGAAGACGTAGCCGTTGACACCTACAACAAAGCATTAAGAAATAATATAGGAGACATCTCTGCAGCACAACAAACTCTATTGAATGCACAGCACGCACTGATTAAAGCTGATCACGACAAAGTAAAAACGATGCGTGACGCTTTAGTAGAAGTAGAATAATTGAAATCACAATTTTAAGTATTTCACTTCATATAAAAGTACTTGTTGACTATGGCACTAATGATATAGGTTTGCTAATAACTAACAACTACGAAAATAGATCCAGCATAGGAGAAGGAAAATACTTGGAAGATAAAAAGGGGAAAAGTAGTTGAAGCTGGTATAGCTGTAACGCAGAATCGTGTTGATGATAGGGGTTGCCTATTTTAAACAAACAAACAACAATTCTGCAGGAACACAAGTAAAACTTATTTTAAGCGATCACAGCTTCAACTCTTCCCCTTTCCCATAAAAAAGCAGAAAATAAATACCAATCGGAAATAAGGGTGTAAAAAAAATATATGTAGTTTTAAAGCTAATTAAATATTTTTAAAACGAGCTTGCATAAATTCTAAATACTAAAACGTAAAACTTTTCCATTAAGAGAATCAGAACGAGCAACACTTAATTTTGTAAATTCCCGTAAAATGATTCATCAATTAAACCCATCCATCTTAGTTGAAACACCTCTCGGTAGCGGGCAGGCACTCTTTATCATCGACTATGGTATGCATCAAAACACTTGTTGGGTGATTGCACTCGTAATGGATGGCACTATAAAACATTTCGATTGTAACGATGTCATTCTTTCTACAAATTATACCTATGGTTTAAATTTGATGAAAAATAAAGAGCCGCAGGTAAGTACCATTTCAAAGAAGGACACAGCAAAAACGAATCGTTAATATTTTCTGCGTGCGATGTTTCAGTTTTTTTAATACAGTTCTGTTGCAAATTTAAAGCAAGCAATTTTCGGAACTCAGTTGGAACCACCATTAGTATTCCTCAAAAGATAAAAATTACTTGTCATTTCCTACTATTTTTTTTTAGAAAAACCATTTAGGAATTTAATAGTAATTCGAACAACTTTATAACTTGATTTTTAGTGGATATTATTATTAAAGACAGACCTGCCCAGCAAAAAATCACAATTGCAAATAATCAGTCAAAGTAAAGTGCGTACATTTTATTATTAAAATTTGTCAAACTATGTATAGCGTAATTCGTAACTAAAGAAGGAATATTTTATATTGCTTAAGTTATGTCTGAAGGAATACTGCGTAGGTCGAGGCCCAAGGATACTAGTTTGTGCGACATACAGTGTAAAGAATAGGTCAAGATGGAAGCTGTAAAAACAACAAAATCATTAATAGAGCTAACCTTTAATTTTACCTATGTAGTGAGTATGCAGTGCCGGTATTAATTACTCTTTCACAAACTTATAATTGTATTTATTATTTCCTTGTCTTACAATTAGAAGATAAACACCATTACTTAAATTCGACACATCAATTTTTGAAGTGTTTTTTGTTTTCAAAAGTAATTCTCCCATTAAATTTAAAATCTCAATTTCGGAATTCAACAAATTATTTGTGATAATATTTATTTCGTTTTTTGTTGGGTTTGGAAAAACTATTATTGATTGATTATAATTATTGATTGATACAACGGATGTAGTGGTATGGTTAATTTCAATTTTGTGAACGCCAGTTGATAAGAAAACAGTTGTTTCTAAAACACCCACAGTGTCTGTCATAAGCGTAGCTAAAACACTATTATCTACCAATACATTATACAATTGAGAAGGAACTAAATCGGCACCAAATATTTTTACTGTTCTGCTTCCTGTAACATTATTCATTACCTGATAAAAAGCATTGGTATCTCCAACAGCATTAAAAAAGAAAAGAATGTTTGTCCAATCAACACCAATAGTGTAAATGTTTTGTTGGCCTATTCCACCAGCCACCGAAACATTGGTACTGTCCCCAATAGCAATGGTATGAAGAAAAAGCAAACTGTCCACAGTAGTTGTTGGTTCTACCTCTATTCGCCATGCACCTGGTGTAGTATGTATAGTGTCAGGAGTAACACCCAAAGGATAATTTATTCCGTCAACATAAAATTCATAACCCGCCCCTCCAATTCTTGTTGTTGTTGAGCTAATAGGTAATAGGGTTCTTATGGCAACATTTCCGTTTCCATGGGTTTGTAAAATATCCTGCCCGCTAAATGTTTCAATATGATTGGGAACAAGAGCATTCAACATATTTCCATTGATGGATGGTTGTTTTTGAAAATGTAAAATAAATTTTGCAGCACGTTGGTGGGTAGTTGTATTTTTTAAATGCAGGTGGTCAAGTACTATTACCTGATTTGGTTTATAAAACAAAACTCTTCTTCTGAATCTATCCAGTTTTGTAGTGTCATAACTTTGCTCTGCATCGGAAATACTATAACAATAATTTCCACCAGCTCCCCATAGTTTCCACGTGCCCTTTTGGGCCTGTGCAGAAAATATATCATTATAATTCATTAGTGTCGGCGATTCGTTTTGCCCTCCATCATTGCTCACATTTGCTCCCCAGTTCAAGTAATTGTCTGTTGAATCGTAAACACAAATACTATTGTGTGCAATGGTGCGCATATAATAATTTACATAATGTGAATTTCCGTACGACCAATAATAACCAGAATTGTTTATTTGAGGAGCGTTTTTAAAAATGCAAAATGAATTGTTATCACGATGTTCGTGACCAGCCTTTTTTGTAGGTGCGTCATATACCCAAACCAATGTTGCACTATCACTCCAATCGGTTCGTGAAACCGAAAGTCCTGTTTTATCGCTATACCAATCGTGAGCTATATTGGGCTTTGTAACAATTGGTGCATTGAAATCTTTATACATCAGTTTTTGAAACCGAGGCCATGTCCATGTAATATTGTTAGGAGAGGAATAAAACTGCGCTAGCCATAAACTTCGTGGGTCATTGTAGATTTGAGCATGACGGTAAATAACTCTATCACCTTGTTCATTTGTAAAACCATCTCCCCAGTTAATGGTATAACCATCGGGCTGAAGAAAATGCCAGTATTGATTAATGCTATTCTGAACCCAAGAATAATCAACATAAAAATTTTTACCTGTTGCAATTCGCATGTTCTCAAAAAACTGAAATTCATCTACCAAACTCCACATAGAATATGCTGCGGTCCAATTCCACCCTCCGTCATCGTCTCGGTAATAAGCAGCGGCCGGAAAAATTTCATTCACCGCCTTATCGTAGGTGACGCGGTACCAATAGGTGATGGAGTCTTGTTGCATTGCGGTAAGTCCATCGGCTGAATCAAGCACTAGCGCATATTGATTGGCATAAAATACATTCCAAATATTATGACCTGTTATATAAGATGTGCCCGCTGACGATAGAATATAAGTATTCATGAAATAATTATCAATTTTATAAAGGTTTTGAACAAGATGTTGGCGCATCGAAGAGGGTAGAGAATCATAACACCAGTCAAGTAACATGCCGCCCACATCAGCTATGTTGCGTATTAGAGTTTCGTTTGTGTACCAATCATAATTATTGAAATTGATGGTGTCAAGTTTATTGTTTATTTGAGTAATCAAAAATCGGCAGCGTTTGAGCGCAGTAGAATCTCCATTTATTTTATACAAGGCAGCAACAAACTGACCTTGGTATTGTGCCCACCCTGAATTAAATTCCCAAGTCCAAAGAGTGGAATCTGTACCGAGTAAATACAGTTGAGGGTCGTTATACCAATTACTAAATACAGCATTGTTAAAGTCATTATATGTGATTCCACATTCACCTGTATTCATGTTGTTGTGTAAAAAAGAAAACCTTGAAGAGTCAATGCAAATTCGAGGTCGGTAAGAATGGATAGTTGGATAAATCTGCCCATTGGCAATAGAACTAAGAAATAAAATTGCAAAAACTATTCTTATTTTATACATGTTGATTCAATTACGTAACTATGATTTGTCAAATGTAATTGTTTTCGTTTTTACAGCACTGATTGGTGTTCCGAAATGTTGATACGAGCACTGTTGCTCAAGAGGTGCCGACAATTCCTTCCTTTTGCAATTCTGATTTATATAATTATTTGATTCCCTTAATCCACAAGCAAACTTTCTGCAAATCTCTTGCTAACGGTAGTTTTAATTTCTTTTCCAATTTGAAGCAACATCGAATTATCAAATGGAACAATATCCAGCACTTTAATTTTAGTTCCTATATTCACGGAAAGCTGCTCGAGATATTGTAAAAAAACCGAAGAGGTATCTTTTACAGCAACCACCCGACAACTTTTTCCAATTTCAATTTCCGAAAGCAGCGTTTTCACGGTAGTTGGAATCTCTCCGTTCGACTTGGGAATAGGATCACCATGAGGGTCATATTCGGGATGCCCTAAAAACACATCCAAACGATCGGCTAATTCAGGATGTTTCACGTGTTCGAGCTGTTCAGCAATATCGTGAATTTCATCCCATGAGTAATTAAGTTTTTCTAGCAAGAAAACTTCCCACAAACGATGGTTACGAATGATTGCTACGGCTTCTTTTTGTCCGCGCTCTAAGAGTTTTGCCCCTTTAACTTTATCGTATGAAATCAGCTTTTTTTCACTGAGCTTCTTAATCATATCAATTACGGAAGCCGCGCTAACGCCCATCTCATCGGCAATGGCAGTAGGCGAAATCTTCATTTTCCTGTTTAGGGAGAGACGATAAATGGCTTTTAAGTAATTTTCTTCAGTTAAAGATCGCATGGTTTCATGTGGAATATATCCCAAAAGTAATAAAAACTAAACTTATTTTATTAGACGAGTCTAATTTTGTATATTTGTTGAGTCAAATTTTAAATAAGGTTGAGAAAGGTGAAAAGCGCAATGAGTAAAAAGCAATTAACCATCTTGATCCTACTGGTAGGATCGATGGTTTCCTTGAATTCTTGTGAGAAATTGTCACCGGAAGCCCCTGCCGACGATGAAATACTGGATGGCCCTGTTGATGGATTAACTCATAGTGAAACGGCTCAATTTTTAAGAGGAGACATTGCATTTAATACTCGCATCTTTACCGCTAGCTCAGGTTTGGGATCCGTTTTTGTAGCGTCAAGCTGTGGTTCTTGTCATGCGGGAGATGGAAAAGGACACCCCTTTACTACATTAACACGGTTTGGTCAAGTGGACAGTTCCGGGAATCAATTTTTGCATTTGGGCGGACCACAATTGCAGAACAGAGCACTACCAGGCTATACACCAGAACAGATTCCTGCAGGCGCGACATTTACCAGAATCACTCCTCCTGGAACAACAGGACTTGGTTTTATTGAACTCGTTTCAGATGCAGACATCTTGGCTTTATCTGATCCAAGTGATTCAAATGGAGATGGAATTTCTGGAGTTCCTAACTGGATTAATATTCCATCATACGTTCAACCTCCAGTTAATGCGATACAACAAAATGGAAAATACATTGGCCGATTTGGAAAGAAGGCTGGCGTGTTTAATTTGTTGCAGCAAGTCGCGAATGCTTACAATCAAGATATGGGAATCACTTCAATATATGAACCACATGATGTGTATACTTACCAGGAAATTGATCCGGAAGTTTCCACTCAAGAAGTGTTGAATGTGGTTTTTTATGTACAAACATTGAAGGCGCCCATCCAAAGAAATCAACATGATGCCACTGTTAATTTAGGTCGACAACTTTTTAGTAATGTAGATTGTGATAAATGCCATACGCCTACATTGATGACAGGCACCTCTTCTGTTGATGCTTTATCCAATAAAACGATTCATCCGTACACCGATTTACTTTTACACGACGTGGGAACAGGATTGGATGATGGATATACCGAGGGAAATGCAAAAACATACGAATGGAAAACACCCGCATTATGGGGATTGGGTCTTTCACCGAAATCGCAAGGCGGTCAATTTTTCTTGATGCACGACGGGAGAGCTTCAAGCATTGAAGGCGCTATTTTATTGCATGGAGGAGAAGCTTCGGTTAGTAAAACGAAGTATCAAAACCTTTCGACATCAGAAAAAGCGGCGCTTTTGAAATTTTTAAATTCGTTGTGAGCTGAATACAACCCCATTTTTCATGAACACAGACGTGTCCTAATTATAGTAAAAAGCAGCACGGCTTTTATGGTCAGTGGTACGTGTGCTTTAAGTGAACGTACATACTTTCGATGGAAAAAGCGAAGCCGCTCGTAGTTTAGAATGAAAGTGGGTCGAAATGAACAGTAGAGCGAAGAATTTCAACCCCGTTTTTCTAAAGGCAATAGTGGCAAAAGGGAATAAATTTCTTGGGATGTTTGGATGTTACTTGTTTTTTATTAAGTTTGTTTTTCAACCCATTAATCAAACGCATCATGAAGAAAAATCTACTGTTATTCCTTTTCATTTTTCTAAGTACAGCGGGCACTTTTGCACAAAGTTTAATTCAGATGCAACTCCCCGTTCAATCTACTATTTTTTCCGGAAATGTACGGGGCTATTGGTTTACCTCCCCAACTTGCTTTACTATTTCTGGCATTGAGGTGCCCACGGACGCTTCAAGTGGGCTACAAAACATTGCTATCGTTAAATTGGATTCTGCACCTCCCGTTTTCGGTGTGGTAACCAATAATTTTACTGTTTTGTACCTCACTCAAAATGATACCGCCTCGGGAATGATCTCTTTAAACATCCCCGTTCAAATAGGCGATGTAATTGGAATACTCGGAAACAGGGCAGACGCCAATTCTTATGGGACCTCTCCCTTTTCTACTTCTATCGGAAGTTTCCCCGTAACGATTGCACGTTTAGGGATGCAGTTTAGCTTGTCTTCTACCGCTCCCCAGGATCTCTGGACAGAATTGGGTGGAAGCATTAGTCGTGTCTTCATGTATTATGATACATCATCAACGGCCAACCTGACTTATACTTGGCAAGGAGGAACGATTTATTCTTTTAGTAATGGTTTTTCTGCAGCTGCTACATCGGTTTGGGATTACGGAGATGGATCACCGTTAGATACCGCTTATAACCCGACACATACCTATGCTATTCCTGGAACATATACGGTTTGCACTTATGTGACGGGTTCTTGTTCGAGCGACACCGCTTGTACCACATTAATTATTTGCCCTGCACCCGCTTTAGCAAGTTATAGTTATGTCACGACGTATCCTACCGTAGATTTTACTGATGCATCACAAAATGCAGCAAGCTATTCATGGAATTTCGGTGATGGGTCGCCGTTAGACAATACCCCGAATCCTTCACATACTTATTCTACGTTTGGTACTTATCAAGTATGTTTAACAATTACGGATACTTGCGGAGGTACGAATATCCATTGTAAAAGCATTTCTGTTTGTCCTGCTCTTATTCCGGTGAGTTTAGGCAGTGATGTTACTGCCTGTGGTAGCACAATATTATCTCCTCAATTTCCTAATGCCACATATTTATGGAATACCGCTGCAACAACAGCACAGATTTCAGCAACGCAGAGTGGAAGCTATCATGTTATTGTAACCGATGTCAACGGATGTTCAGGAACGGATACCGTGGATGTGGTGATAAACCCGTTGCCCCTTGTTAACCTAGGACCCGATTTAGGATATTGCGGTACCTCGGCAACGTTAGATGCACAGAATCCAGGATTGACTTATTTGTGGAGCAACGCTGCTACCACACAATCTATTTCCGTTACAACAAATGGAACCTATACCGTTACGGTTACTGATGGATTAGGCTGTAGCAGTAGTGATGTGATAGTCGTTTCTTTACTCACAGTACCCATAGCTAACTTGGGAAATGATATTACGATGTGTCAAGGCTTTACTAGTATTAGTACACAAAGCGGAGCAGGTTATACCTATTTATGGAACACAGGATCTACGTTTGGTTCAATCTCCTTAAATACAGGAGGCACCTATTGGGTACGCGTAACGGCCAGCAATGGTTGTACGGCCAGTGATACGGTGCTGGTGACGATGAATGCCCCTGCTGTAAGCTACGTAGAGACACAAACATTACTGTGTGTGAACGCTAGTCCCATCACGTTAACACCTGGAACTCCTTCAGGCGGTGTTTACTCGGGTTCGGGTGTGACCGGAAATAGTTTTAATCCAACCACTGCAGGAGTTGGAAACAAAAATGTAATTTATGCTGTTACGGATTCGGCAGGATGTGTGGGTCGCGATACGAGTGTGATAGTGGTAGATCCATGTGCTGGCGTTGCAGAAGTAAAAGAAATTGGCTTGCAACTTTATCCCAATCCGAGCAACGGAGTTTTTAATGTTAAGTTCGCAAAGCAGGTTGACGAAATGACAATTACGGATGCCTTCGGAAAAGTGATCGAAACGATCATCCCATCTGGACAACAACTACAATTGGATTTAAGTAAGGAAGTTTCTGGAGTGTATTTTATAAATGTTTGGTGTGCCGAGACTAAGTATTCGTTGCCATTTATGTTAAGAAAGTAAAAAAGGAATTAATAAAAGAGACCTCTGGTTTAATTATCAGGGGTCTTTTTATTTGTCAAAGTCAAACAAGCCACATTATTTCTAGCGTATCTAAAACAGGTACATAAGTTTTGATTGCTCACTATTGTTAGATTATTTTTTAAATTGCTACTCGCTCCAATGAAAAAACTTTCCTTTTGCATTTTTTAATCACTAAAGAAAAGGAAGTTTACTATATATTCTTTTTGATTTGCAAATAGGTCTTAGATAATTTATGCTTCGGATAGTTGTTTGGTACTAGCTGCTAGATAATTTCGAGAAAAATTAGCGAGAAGAACTTGGCGCCTCCGCGCCTGCCTGCCGGCAGGCAGGCCTTTGCGAGAAAAATTAGCGAGAAACTTTTAACGAACAACCATCTTTGTATAGTATAGCGCTTTGCTTTGAACATCGGTGATCTTAATGAAATAAGTTCCACTGGACAAAGACTCACGTTGAAGCAGGTAAGAAGTTCCTTTAAATGAAATATTAGGAATCACTGTTCGCCCACTAATATCCATCAACTCTAGCTGATGTGTATGATCTTTAATCCCATCAAAAAGGAGCAGGGTACTTTCTTGCATAGGATGCGGACTTAACCGAATTGTTCCTGCCTCTGCGCCACCGATTGGAGCGATTCCTACTGTAGAATTACTAAAAGTGGTTAATGTTGTATTGGTGATGATAGGCGGATTAAAATCAAAATAAATATTAGCAGAATTTGTCACCACGGTGGGGTCGGGATTGGTCTGAAGTCCTTTAATTCTAAAATAAATATATCCATGACTGGCAGGCTCGTTCACGTTACTATCCGGTAACAGAATATTATCAAAATGAAATCGCATTAACTCTCCTCCAATTTTTTCAATCCAGCACAAATGAGAAGTAGAAATCACAAATAAGCTATTAATGTTTAATCCTGGAGAAATGGTATCTGTCACAATAATATTAAAGGCTGTATCAGTACCTGTATTTTGAAAGCGGATTAGGTAACGAAGCTCTTCATCCATATAAACTTGATGATTAGCTCCAGCTCCTGCAGGAGTAACTTCTTTGTCGTTTGGATCAAAAGAGCAACGGATCACGAACGCATTTAAACTAGTGTCAGTACTCAAGATAGAACCCGCACCATCAAATGTGGTTGCATGAGTAGATGAATATAAAGTAATACCCGCACCAGGCAGTAAAAAAACAGAAGAAAAAGTTCGTGTTTCCATAGGATATAAATTCGAATAAGTAAATGTTATACTATTACCACTAACAACTCCTAGGGGGTTAGAATTCGTATATGTCATTTGCGGATCAAAATTAAAAGTCACACTTCCTGAATCAATATAGGTACCTTGATTGGTGATGCTGGTTTGAAATGCTACACTTGAATTACATCGGGGAAATGCAGAAAAGGATGAGGCAGAGATGGAATGAAACATGGAATCGGGAGCCAGATTGAAATTGAATCCAGAAAGATTTGCAGTTCCTACCACAACGGTGTGAGAAGCTACACCATCACTTACCGAAAACCCATTCGTGGAAAGATGAGTTAAAGTGAAAGTTGCATTTGCAGTATCTCCTAAAATAAAATCTCCATTTTGATCCGTGTAAAAAACTTGTCCTGAAGGTTGTTTTTCGATTTGTTGTTGCGCTAAAGGAATATCATTAATTCCAAAAAGACTGTCGTTATCTATGTCGTAATAGGCTTTTCCAGAAATAGAATAAATGTTAGCTCCACCATAACTTAATACAACGGTATCGGCGCTAGAACAACCCGAAGAATCATAAACATAAAGGACATAAATCCCAGCACCAAGTCCATTCTGATTTAGAGTAGAGGAACCATTACTCCATTGATAGAAAAAAGGAGGTTGTCCACCAGTAATAATTGCCACAATAGAACCATCAGTGCAAGTTGGACAAGTAGGGTTAGTGGTAGTAAAACTAACTTGTATTGGATTACCCCAAGTATTGATGAAAACATTAGCAGATCCTGTGCAAATAATGCCGTTTGCATCAGTGACACTAAAGCCGTATGAGCCTGGTGCTAGATTAGGAATAATCAATTGCGAACCTGTTTGACTACCGAACGGAATGCCATTAAAATTTACATAGTAGGGAGCAACACCTCCCGAAAAGAGTAATATAACACTTCCGTTGTTTGCACCACAGCTAGAATTATTTACAGAAGCAACGGTAACAAAGCATTGCGAAGATGCATGAAAACTGAGCAGTAAGGAGATGAGTAATAAGTAAAGTTGACGCATGGTATTTAGAATTAATTACAATTTGGATATGTAATTATAAGGAAAATATCATAAACCACAAGTATCTATCAGGTTGAAAATCAATTTTAGATATATTACAAGCCCCACATAACATATTCTAATCTTAAATAGAATGGGAATTTAAAATAAATCGCATCTTCTTAAAATACAGTATATCAAATAAATACGATCAACCCAAACGGGTGAGTAAGGTAGAAAGAGGTCAGCGAATAATGAAGATAATTCTACTCCACACATAAACATCGCAGTCTCATTTCACTTTCGAACTTGTTTTTTTGGAGCGTATAAGCAGATAAAAGACATCAGGGAATGTCCTTATTTCACGGGTACTTTACCGGTTAGAATTGCTTAAAGCGAACACAATGAAAATATTCTGTAATAATATACTGCTCACCAATAAGGTATTAAATTATTGATAAAAGCGTAGGATGCTCCTTGTCTTTTCCATACATTTACTAGCTTTTTTAAACTTAATAAACGCAACTACAACTGTTGGAACAAAATGACAGCAAAAAGGATTTTATATATAATTGTATTATTAATGATTTCTTTTCAGAGTAATTCCGTTTCTCAGGTTTCCGGACAGGATTACTTTAACTTATCATATTCTGCCTCAGAACAACAGAAGTACGATTCTGCAATGTATTTTATTTCTAAAGCAATAGCGCTAGATACAACGATGTCAAATGCATATTATGATCGCGGCTTATTAAGGCTTTCAAGGCAAGATCTCTTAGGTGCAATTGATGATTTTTCGAAGTGTCTTTCAATGGATATTGGACATGGACAAGCCTATAATAACAGAGGATATGTTTACATCATGTTAGGTATGCAAAAGAAGGGATGTAAAGATTTTCGTGTTGGACGAGATTTGGGAATTCAGCAATCTGTTGGAAACCTTGAAATTTATTGTAAAGATATAAATGAGTAAAAGCAAGTGGTTATGAAGAAAATTATTTTAGGTCTTTTGATTTTATTTTGTGGGATACTACAAAAATCAACAGCACAAACGCCGGAAAACATAAACTATCAAGCGATAGCTCGAGACACGTCTGGAAATCCATTATCAAATCAATCGCTAACGATTCGTTTGTCGATAGTAAGTGGGTCGATTTTAGGCCCTATTACATGGCAAGAGACGCATGCCATCATTAGTAATGCTTTTGGTCAATACCGATTGCAATTGGGATTGGGTACGAGTACAGGTTTAGGGAGTTCACCTTCTTTTTCTTCAATTGCTTGGGGAGATACCAGTTATTTTCTTAAAACAGAAATCAATAATGGAAGTGGATTTGTAGTGATGGGTACTGACCCATTGAGTTCTGTTCCTTATGCACTTTATTCTAAAAAAACAGAAGCACTTCCGAACGGAACTGTTAATGGTCAAATTTTATCTTGGGATGGAACCAATTGGGTTCCCGCAACAATTTGTTCCCTCTTAACACAATACTATCGTGATGCAGATGGAGATCAATTTGGAAATGCAGCGGTTAGTGCTGCTTCCTGTTTTCAGCCGGCGGGATATGTTTTGAATAGTTCAGATTGTAATGATAATAATGCTAATATTAATCCGTCTATTTCTGAATTGTGTAATGCTATTGACGACAACTGTGATGCATTAATAGATAATGGAGCGCCCGTACTTTCTGATCCTAATAATTGTGGATCCTGTGGGAATGTTTGCCCTCCATTAGCAAATTCAACGCCTGCATGCTTTTCAGGATTGTGCTCTTTTGTATGTAATAATGGATTTGCAAATTGCAATAGTTTATCATTAGATGGTTGCGAAATTAATCTGCTTTCTAACGCGAATAACTGTGGTACCTGTGGCACAATATGTCCTGTAAGACCCAATTCCTCTCCAACATGTTTATCTGGTATTTGTTTAATAATTTGTAATCCTAATTTTGGTAATTGCAATTCGAATCTTACAGATGGTTGCGAGTTGAATTTGTTGAACAATGTAAACAATTGTGGGTCGTGTGGATTAGTATGTGCCCCTGTTGCCAATGCTACTTCAGTTTGTGTTTCGGGATTATGTTCGCTGGTTTGCAATCCTAATTTTGGTAATTGCAATGCGAATATTGCAGATGGTTGCGAAATTAATTTGAAAACGAATGTAAATAATTGTGGTGCTTGTGGAATCGCTTGCCCTAGTTTACCCAATGCTATAGTCGGATGTATAAATGGCGCATGCAGTATAATCGCTTGTAACTCCGGTTTCACTGATTGTAATGGTATCACATCAGACGGTTGTGAGGTGAATGTATTAACTAATACAAGCAAATGCGGTAGCTGCACTACCGTTTGTCCTACACGACCTAATTCTGCTCCTGTTTGTATTTCTGGTGTTTGTTCGATCGTGTGTAATTCGGGATTCGCAAATTGTAATGCAAATAATACCGATGGTTGTGAAATTAATTTATTGACAAATACCAACAATTGCGGCGCGTGTGGAGTTGTTTGTCCTAGTGGTCAAGTTTGTGTTAACGGTGTTTGTAATTAGTAATATGAAAAGGATATTCGTTTTTTGCTTAATGCTGAGTTTAACTAGTATGGCGCATGGACAAAATGTAATGGCCAGCGCAGGAAGTAACCAGCATTCTGCTTTGATTCAACAAAGCTATACTCTAGGAGAACCATTTATTAGTGAAAGTATTGTTGGAACACTTACATTTTCTAAAGGATTCCAACAACCCGAAATTCCTATTTTCAATTTGAGAATGTTTATTGAAGGATCTTTTTTGGGTGGAGGATTTTTGCAATCGGTTATAGACCCCATTAATTTGCCGTTGCTTGCTGATACGGTTTCAATTTCATTTATAGATACCAATCTTAGTAGTACACCTGTATTTGAAAAGAAAATCTTATTACAAACAGATGGATGGGCCTCAACGCGGTTACCATTTATGTTATTCGGGCATCCGTATTATTTGAGAATAAATCATCGCAATAGCATAGAAACCTGGAGCAAATTTCCAATTTCAATATCTACGTCTAGTAAGTACGATTTAACAACGCCTTAAGGACTTTCATCTTCCTTACCCAATATACTAAGGACAAGAGAACAGGCTTTACCAATACAGGGTGTTTTTTGAAGATGTTTTAACCTGGACTTTTTATCGGATATTTTTTTACCATCTACTTTAGAAGTAAGAATTTAATGTTGCCCAATTTTAGTATAGGAATATTTTTTGTTGCTAGATTTTGATCTCCGTACAATTTTACCTTATGGATCTCTCTAGGCTTTATAGATAAGTCAATTCTGTTGCTAAAAAGCTCCATTGCTGATAAATTCTTATACAGGAATTTTAAAAGTAAAAAGTATCTGTAGCTTCCGAAGTCGGATATTTAAAAATCTTAAATCAATCATAAGATTACGGATCACAAAATTGAAATGTTACCGCGTTGACAAAGCCAGCAGGTTGATCTAATCTAAAAGCGTAAGAAAACCTTTGCGAATCTGACTTTTCTTGCTAAGACAATCTTCGTAGTCGACAATATAAACATATATGCCAGATGGACACCTTTTGCTTTTGAATTTCCCGTCCCACTTTTTCTCGTTTTCAGAAGATTCAAAGATGGATTCACCCCAGCGATTAAATATTTTATAGTTCTTTACAGTTATATGATTGGATTTTATTTCGTACATATCATTAATACCATCTTCATTGGGTGTAAAGGCATTTGGAATGAAGATGGTTGCAAATTCGCATGAATCATTCAATTCTTCAAAGACTATAAGCAACATTGAATCAGTAATTATACATCCTGATGAGTTCATGATCGTTAAATATATCCAGGCAGTAGAGTCTAAGGTTGCAGTTGTTATATTTGAGTAGGGCGCATCAAATTGGGCATTTCCTGTCCATGTGTAACTCCAACCAGAGAGAGAATTACTGCTTAGTTGTATGGGAACTCCAGAAACTATTGACGTTGTATTGATGGTAATTAATATAGAAGTCATGGGTAAAACAGTAAGTTGAAGTGCAATGACACTATCGCAATTCGATGTACTGAGTGTATCGTAATAAGTACCGGAAGTATTGATATAAGTATTCCTAAAATAAAAGCTATCTCCATAACATATGGTATATTGCAAAGTACTTGTTCCGCCTATTTCAAGTGTAACATCAGATACTACAATACTATCACACCCAGAAGCAGCGATTAGGGTATCCGTGAACACTCCAGCACTTATGTGGATGATATTGCCTACCCTAAAAGTATCCCCTTGACAAATTACCGCACTGATACTGTCAATGATTGTATTTACCGATAACTGTGTGATCATAATTTTTTTGCAATTGCCGGATACCAGAAGCGTGTCAGTATAGATTCCTGAACTTGAGTAATAATTATTGCCAATCAAAATACTATCACCAATACAAATTGAAATATTGTTGGAGTCGATGATGAAAGGAGTAACGGAAATATCTACGACAACTAAGCTATCACACCCAGAAGCAGCGATTAGGGTATCCGTGAACACTCCAGCACTTATGTGAATGATATTGCCTACCCTAAAAGTATCCCCTTGACAAATTACCGCACTGATACTATCAGTGATGGTATTTATAGATAACTGCGTAATCATAATTTTTTGGCAGTTCCCGGGAGTGGATACGGTGTCAATATAAGTTCCGGCGATGGAATAATAATTACTACCAATTAAAATACTATCTCCATTACAAATAGAAGTAGCGTTAGAGTCGATGAGAAATGAAGTGACAGAAAGATCGAGCAACACTAAACTATCACACCCAGAAGCAGCGATTAGGGTATCCGTGAACACTCCAGCACTTATGTGGATGATATTGCCTACCCTAAAAGTATCCCCTTGACAAATTACCGCACTGATACTGTCAAT
>JANOPQ010000255.1:0-6027 GCA_031421935.1 Bacteroidota bacterium
CCTTCCATAAAATTGGATGAAATCCAATTTTATGGAAGGAGGGCTCTATTAAGTGGGTGAATTCCTGTAGAGTCGCCATTAATGGCGACTCTACAAATTGACTTTTAGTCGCGAAGCTTTACGATCCAATTATATGCAAATCGTTGCTAAACCTTAAATTAGCCTGACGCTAATGCGAGGCTTCGGGATCGGAGACGAAAACTGTCTGCCAGCACTGCACTTGATACGAAGAACAAATGTTCATTTAAGCGATGAACCGCCAATTTCTTGTAGGTGCTCTTAGCGGTTCGTTGTTTTTTTATTCCCTATATTTTATTCGTCTTTTATTCTGAAATAATGATTTAGTAATCGTCCAGATCTCTCAATATAAATTGTTGTTTTCCTGAATTATTATTGAAGTGCGCTTCTTTTTCAATTTTTAGTCGAGTTGCATTACTCCAAATTTCTCCTAAGTCCGAAACCCTGAAATACAAAATAAGTCCATTGCCAACCGTAATGTTTGGGTTTGTCGTTGTCGGGTGGTCGTGTTCGCCCCAACGATGAAGACATAATATAACACTTCCGTTTTTGTCTGTTAACATTTCAAAATTTCCACCACTGTGAGTGCTTTTAAATCCCAAAAAGTCTTGATACCATTTTGAACTTTTAGCTGCGTCTTTTACTGCGATTATTGTTTCTAATCTCGTCATTTGTTTGTTCTTCATTCCTTCTCTGGTCGTTCAGTTATACAATATGAATTTATGTTCAATATTTTGTTTTCAGTATCAAATTCGTAAACGTCACACGAAGAAACAAAAGAAACTCTTTTCCCTTCACGAATAAATTCTGCTGTCCCATTGATGGCTACACAATGTTCGTTCTCTATTAGATTTAGTTGCTTAAACTTTGTTGTTACACTACTAAAATAAGCCGCTGTCTTTTTACAAAATGGTTCTATTTCATTCCTTCCTGTCAAGAATTGTTCACCTGGTGTATTCCAAATAGTTTGGTCTGTCAAGTAGTCCAAACACTTTTCAAAATGGCCACCTGAGATCGCTTGTGCTATTTCTGATTTTGTCATATTGTTATTAGTTTTAGTGCCCGAACCAAAGTACAACGATGCAAACAGCCCAAATTTCAACGTCCAGCCCTGCTTGCAGTAATACTCATGTTAGCGGTTCGTTGTTCTCTGTTTCATTATAGACCGACAACCTTTTTTAAAGGGTTTAATTTTCTGAGATTTTATAATATTTTACTTATGAGTTTTCTTTATAAATATTTTCAATTTGTTTGCCATGTCTACGAGTATGTTCTATCATAAAAATTATCCATTCATATCTTGTCATGCCATTAGGGGCTGGAGGAAATTGCAGTTTACTGCTTAGTTCTTTTAGTTCCTTATCCTTTATTGTTTCTATCTGTTGAGCTTTTTGCTGGTTCAAAGATTTCAATAAATCTTGAAGGTCATGTGGGGGTAGATTAGGTTCTAATACAGGAGCGGTTTTCATTTTATCTTTGCTATGGAAAATGTTTTTTATCAAATCTACTTGTTCGTCAAAAGGTCGGGTTGTTGGAATTGCATCACCATTCAGTAATTGGTTAAGAATTGCCCCATTGGACTTGATGATGTGTTCTGTTACCTGACCTGCTGTCCAGCTTTCCAGCTTTTGAATTTTATTAAGTTCCCGCTCTGAAAATTTGGAAAGCCTTTGGATAAACTCTCGATTGACATTTTCTATTTTAACGATAAGTTCTTCTTGAAACATGGAATTTATATTCATACAGTTTTTTTTATAATTATTTAACTAATAGAGATATTTAGTCTTACGGATTTCAATACCAATGGTAGCGTTTCGTTGTTCTTCGCTTCAATAATCAATCGTCCAAACCTTTTCCATCAAGTATTTGCTGTAAATATTTTTCAATTCTTGCTTCTCTTGTCTTAACTTGTTTTGGTGCAGAGAAATAAAGTATGTATCCTCTTTGTCGCCCTGGTGTTAGTCTTTTAAAAGCAGTTTTCAATTCAGGCATATCGTCCAATACAATTTTAAATTCTTCTGTTATTTTGTATTCAGCAGTTTTCTTTAATTCAACTTTTAAGCCTGCCTTGTCTATTGCAATGGCTTCTTTTATGTATGCTTTTATAGTTGATTTACTTTTTAAAATTTCTTGAATGTTTGCAAACCGAATTTGTCTTGCGGATTGTACGTTTTTCGTTTGTTGTACTAAAATTCCTTTTGAATCTTTTAGTAAAGCACCTTGCATAAAAAGTAATGCACAGTAGCCTTTAAAGCCGTGAATTAATACGATGTTACTTTTTTCAACTGTGTAACAAGGGCAACCCCATTTTAATTCTTCTGTTAGACCACAATCAAGAATAATTATTCTCAATTCCGAATATTCTTCTTTCCACTTTGTGTTTTTCGTAAAAAACCAATTAACTTTAGGATTCATGGTAGTTAATTTATAGGGTTTGTTTTTTTGAATGCAATTAATGCCAAAACAAGTAGCATTAAGCCTTTGTAAATTGCGATGTAATCCATTGCGCTTCCAAAGTTGTGTGTACTAAATGCAGTTACAATTACAATTGTTTGCATAAGTTCTATAAACCTAATGTTAGCGGTTCGTTGTTCTTGATGTTAGTTCTGCATGACTATTATTGTAAACTTTTCCTTTCTTAGGATGTGTAAATTTCAATGCAGACCAAATAGAGTTTACTCTTAAACAAGTGCTTTCTACAAGTCCAAACCCATAACCTATATTTATGACTTTTGGTGGTGAGAGATCTGTATCTAAAATCCCACCTTTGGGCCACGATACCCAAAGCATTCCACTTATCTTAAGATGAGGCTTAAGCTTGGGAAATTTGTCTTTATATTCTGATTGAGTTATAACAAATAAATGAATGTAGTCAAATTCACCTGTTAATCTTTTCGCAATATCAATTTCAGGTAATTTCATTCCGTCAATTGCATCGCTTGGAGCATTAATAAACAGGACACGGCTGTTTTCTTTAAATCCCATTTTCTGTGACACAGTTTTCATTTTTTGAATGATGATAGGATTTTAAGATAATGTGGATTTTGCATTCAAGAGGTTACCGAATGGATCCACGACAGATGTGGAAATATATTCTTCACCTCGGTCAGCGATTGTTTTAATTTTTTCTTTTTCAACTTAGCTGTTAATTCATTGAATGTAATCCAAACATGTTCCCTTCAGTGTCTGAACATAGCGACATAAATCCATGCTCACCAATAGTCATTTTTTTCTTAAATATTTTGCCGCCTGCATTTTCTACCCGTGCTTCTTCTTTAGCACAATCTGCACTTTCAAAGTAAACAATTGTACCATGGCCACCTGCTTTCATACCTTCCATTTGAACAAGGGAACCACTGGCGTTTGGTGCATCCATTTTCATGGGGAAGGCTTTCATTTTAATAGTTGTATTATTGGGGTCAGGCAGGTCTTGCATCTTAATGTCCAAAACCGTTTCGTAAAATATTTGTGCCCTGCTAAGGTCATCTACATAAATTTCAAACCAAGTAACAGGATTGTTTGGGTTTTTAATTTGTTGTTCCATAAGATTTGTTTTTTAATTTAGAAAATGTTTTTAATTGCAGTTCAATAACCGCTCCGCAAAGATTGAGGCTTAAATTTTAAGAAGTGTTACACAATTTTGGGAAAAAGGTACACTATTCACACATTGAGGTCGTGAAGTGTATCGTCGTACAATTACCGAGAACGTTTTGCAGCTACCCGAAGGGCGGGGATTTCACTACAAAACTTTGTTTGAAAACGAATGGTTTGATTAACTACAAAACTGCAATTGGAACACAAAGCTCCATCTTTTGGGTAGGTGTTGTTATAGGCTGTGTTTCTATCTTTTTGGTTATAGTTCATTTACTAGTTGACGTTCATGTTGAATAAATAGTGTCTTTTTTCGTTTTCCTTTTCTGTTTGAAGTCGCTTTTGAAGGTCGAAATATTTATTGCCTAAAAGTATACATTTTTCTGAGGTGATAAATTTTTCTACCCACTCTGAAAAGTCAGTTAAGTTGTCTTGCTTGTTTGAATAATAAAATGGATTGTCTGTAAAATCTTGTGTTCCAAGGTTGGAACTTTCATTCTTTTTAAGACTAAAACTTGTCTGCCAAAGTAAAAGTCAAATACAAATATGCTACTATGAAAAGTCAGAAATCCTTTTTTCTCGGCTTCATTTAGTCTGTTTGTTATGAATAGAATTATAGTCCACTCGAATATAAAGTGGGGTAGCCACTGTCGTCCGGAAAGTTTTTATTGAACGAATTGAAGTAACGAAGTCCGCCCGAATAGTCATTAAGTTCAATATAAAGTTGTGTTAGGATGTAAAGAGTCCTTGACCATCATGATAATGTCCGCCCCAATACTTTTTTTTCAGCCGAAAGCCCCGCTTTTATTTTCCATTACAACAAGGAATTAGACACCGATATCAGTGCAATAATTTTCATGGTTTTTATTTTTTAGTTGTGAACTGTTAGCAAAATAATTTTAAAGAAATATTTATTGTTAAATATTATCGAGATACTACAAATGTTTTCCGCTCCTGATTTTCTGATGATTGATATTGAAGAAAATAAATTCCGCAATTTACATTCTCAGTACTCCAAACTATTTCATTTTTTTCTTCTTCAAAAAACTTATCTGCAAGAATTGTAACTAATCTTCCGCTCAAATCAAAAATTTTGAGAGAAGCATTTTCTGGCCGAGTAAGAGAAAATGAAATGGTTGCTGAATTTGAAACAGGATTGGGGTAAATTTTTATTGCTGAGTTTTGATTATTAGTTTCGTTTACTCCTACTGCGATTGTATTATTATACCTGGCTAATGCAAAAGAACCAACATTGCTAATGCTGCTAAATCCCGCCACCACAATTTTGTCATCACTTTGAATGGCTACTGAGAAACCATAGGCATCAGATCCCATGGGTGTTGTTACAATTCCATCCGTATCAAAGCTTACATCTAAGCTGCCATTTGTATTGTAACGAACTAAAGCAAAAACATCACTATTAAATACATTCCCTGTACGGCCAGCTACTACAATTTTTCCATCACTTTGTATAACTGCTGAAAATCCTGCCGATTGAGTAGTACCAATTGCTGTAGTCACTTTACCATCCGCATCAAAGGTTGTATCTAAACTACCATTACTATTATAACGAACTACAGCAAAATTTTGAATAGTGCCAATGATGCTAACTCCGGCAACTACAATTTTACCATCAATTTGAAACACTACATCATAAGCAACATCACGAGATGTTCCAATAGGTGTAGTCACAATTCCATCAGCATCAAAGCTGCTATCAAGGCTGCCATTTGTATTATAGCGTACTAAAGCAAAGTCATCATTGGAGCCATTGAAGCTAACTCCAGCCGCTACAATTTTTCCATCACTCTGCACGCCTACTGAATAGCCAATATCATCATGAAAAGTTCCAATAGGTGTTGCCACTATTCCATCGCTATCAAAGCTGGTATCTAAACTGCCATTAGTGTTGTAGCGAATTAGCCCAACAGAGGTATTGGTGCTAAGGTGGATATATCCCGCCACCAAAATTTTGCCATCACTTTGTAAGGTAACAGCAGATCCCACATCACTTATAGGTCCAACATCCGTTGTAACAATTCCATCAGTATCAAAAGTAGTATCTAAGCTGCCATTGGTGTTGTACCTTACCAAAGCAATATCAAAAAAGTTAGTACTATTTGTGCTAAATCCCGCCACCACAATTTTACCATCACTTTGTATTACAACAGATTCTGCCCGAGCGTCAGAATTTCCAACAGGTGTATTCACTTTTCCATCAATATTAAAGGAGGTATCTAAGCTGCCGCTGGTATTGTATCTAACCAAAGTAAATTCATTATTAATGGCATTGATACTAAACCCGGCTACCACTAATTTGCCATCACTTTGTATAGCTAAAGCGTGACCCAAACCAGTATTGGATCCAAAAGAAGTAGTCACTTTTCCATCATTATCAAAGGTTAGGTCTAATGAACC